>DATHQQ010000722.1:0-6807 GCA_035482595.1 Verrucomicrobiia bacterium | reverse complement strand
GCGCGCGATGTCGATAACCCTAAGATTGGGATTGGCCGGAGTCTCGAAGAAAACCAGCCGGGTCTTGTCGTTGAGCAGGGGCTCAAGCGTCTCCGGCCGGGTGAGATCGGCCAGCCGCGTGGTGATGCCGAAGCGGCTGAGGCCCTTGGTGAAGAAGGCAAAGGAGCTGCCATAGATCGTATGGTCGATGACGATCTCCTCACCGGCGCTGACGAGGGTCCATACAAGGCTCGAGATGGCGCCGATGCCCGAGGCCAGGGCCAGACCCGCCTCGCCGCCTTCCAGGCTCGCCATCCGCTCCTCGAGCAGCGACTGGGTCGGGTTGCGGGTACGGCCGTAGATGTAGCCTGCGCGTTCGCCACGGAACATGTCGCCGCCCGCCTCCGCGCTCTCGAAGGCATAGGTCGAGGTCATGAAGATCGGCGGCGTCAGAGCCCCCTTCTCCGTCGCGGGGTCGTAGCCCAGATGGATCGCCCGCGTGGAAAAGCCGGGCTCGCGGTTGGGTCGCGCCTTCTTCTGCATAGGTCATGCGCTCCTTGGGTCGTCGCTCTTCCCGGTCTCAGGTCATGAGGCCGCGCTCGCCTTCGCCTCCACGGCGGAGGCTTGGTCGAGCAAGCGCATGGCATCGGCGTCGAGGGTCAATGTCGTGGCCTTCTGCAGCTCCGCGAATTGCTCCAGGCTGGTGGCGCTCGCGATCGCCGCCGTGATGGCGGGCCGCGCGATCAGCCAGGCGATGGCGATCTGGGCCGGCGTGGCGCCCTTGGCCTTGGCGACCTTGTCCAGGGCGCCGAGGATGCGCAAGCCCCGCTCGTTCAGATATTTGGTGCCCACACCCCCGCCCCGGGCGCTCTGCCCCAGATCCTTCTCGCTGCGGTACTTGCCTGTGAGGAAGCCCGCGGCCAGCGCGTAATAGGGGATGACGCCGATATCCTCCTTGAGGCAGAGGGGCTGCAGTTCCGCCTCGAAACCCGCGCGGTCGTAGAGATTGTAGAGGGGCTGCAGACTCTGAAAACGCGGCAGATGCTTCTCAGCGCTGACCTTCAGGGCTTCGGCCAGGCGCGGGGCGGTATGGTTCGAGGCGCCGATGGCGCGCACCTTGCCCTGCTCGATCAGCCTCGCATAGGCCGCCAGCGTTTCCTCGAAGGGTGTCTCCGCATCGTCGATATGGGATTGGTAGAGATCGATGTAGTCGGTCTGCAGCCGCGCGAGGGAGGCTTCGACGGATTTGACGATATGCGCCTGCGACAGGCCCTTGCCGAAGTCGCGGATCTCCCACCCGGCCTTGGTGGCGATCACGACCCGTTCGCGCCGGCCGCGGCTCTTCAACCATTTGCCGATGATCGTCTCCGACTCCCCACCTTTATGGCTCGGGACCCAAGCCGAATAGACATCGGCGGTGTCGACGAGGTCGAAGCCGGCATCGACGAAGGCGTCGAGCAGCGCGAAGGAGGTCGCCTCATCCGTGGTCCAGCCGAAGACATTGCCGCCGAAGGCGAGCGGCGCCACTTCCAGGCCGGATTTTCCGAGCTTGCGTTTTTTCATCTCAGCATCTCCCGTTTGTCGAATGGGTTGGCTGGTCGAAGAAGGGCATGGGCGCGACCTTGGCTGCAACCGGTTTTTCCGGCGCCGGCCATCGTCGCCACGCCATTCCGGGCACCGATTTCGGGACAGACGATCGCCAACCCATGGGCTACATTGCGGCCGCATGCGCGGCTCCATCTCCAGCAGCCCATCGCCCGTCCGCCAGCCCCATCCTCTTCCGGAACCCGGATTGGGCATCGCCGTCATCAACGAGCGGGAAGGCCTCGGCGACGGTTTCTCCAAGCTGCATCTTCTGCGGGCGCTGAAGCGCGCCTATCCCGGCGAGAAGATCACCTGGATCGTCTCCGAGAGCGACAGCCCCTATCGCGTCGTCATGGCGGAGATCGCGCGGCCCTATGTCGATCGCGTGATCATCGACGCCGACATCCGCGGACCCTCCCTATCGGCATTCCGTCATATCCGCAACCTGCCGCGCTTCTCCTTGGTCATCGATCATCGCACCGATTCCCTCGTGATCATGATGACCAGGCTCGCCATCCGCACGAAGCTCTATCAGGCGGCAAGCCCCGGCTTCCTCTTCTGCAGCCGGCGGCCGAAGGGCGCACGGCCCAAGCATAAGCTGGGCCAGCTGATGATGCTGCTGGAGGCCGTGACCGGCTCTCCGCCCGACGGCAGCGGCGAGATCGAGCTGCCCCCGGCGATCCTGCAGGAGGCAGCCGCCCTCCTGCCCCAGGGTCCGCGCTATGTGGGGCTGGCGCCCGGCGCTTCCTCACGCACCCGATGCTGGCCCATCGAGCAGTTCGTCGGCCTCGCAAAATGGATAACGGCGCGCGGCTGGAGCCCGGTCATGCTGCTGGGTCCCGACGAGCAGGACCTCCGCGCCTCGCTGCGCGAGGCACTCCCCCAAGCCTTGTTCCCCACCGGCAGCAACGGAGAAACCTTGACCGATGTTCGCCTGTCGCTCGCCATCGGCGCAAGGCTGAGCGCCGCCGTCGCCATGGACACGGGCATCGGCCATCTGCTGGCCGCGGCGGGCACGCCCCTGGTCAGCCTCTTTGGCCCCAGCAATCCGGAGCGCTGGAAACCGGTCGGCAGCCCTCTCAGGATCGTCTCCGCCCACCCCTATGGCGGCCCCGAGATCGCGCGCATCCCTTTGACGGCCGTCTCCAGCGCCGTCGATGAAATGATGGGCTGATCAAGCGCGAGGCGAAGGACGTCTCTTCTGCCGTCGCCTGGGCGTGCCGTCCGCATAGAGCGTCAGCACCTGCTGCGCGCGTTCGGCCAGTTGCCGGCGAAGCGCGGGCGGGCTCACTACTTCGATCTCCGCGCCGAAGCTCAGCAGCATCGCCGCCGCCTGCTCGATGCCTTCGATCGGGACCACGGCTTGGCGCCAGCCCTTCGCATCGGGGAGAGCCGCGATGATCGGCTCTACGATATCGGCGCCGAGCCGATCGAGCCTGGGGAGCGCCGCGCCGGACACCCGCAGGATCGCCTCGCCCCGGCGCAGGCTCGCCTCGAAGCGCCGGAGATCCTGGCGCCAATGCGCGGATAGATCGAAGCCGGCCGGCCGCTCGAAGCCTTCCTCGAGCGCTTCCAGATCGAGCACCTTGGCGATCCTGTAGGTGCGATAGCCGCCGCTCACGCGTGCGACCAGATACCACTCGCCCGCCTTCATGACGATGCCGAGGGGGTCCACCGTCCGCCGCACGGTCGTGGACCAGCTCTCGTAGCGAATTCGCAGTCGCCGCTCGCCCCATACCGCCTGGGCGATGGCCGCGAGATGTCGCGGCGCGGCCGCGCGGCGGTACCAGTTCGCAGGATCGAGATGGAAGCGCTCGCCGATCCGGCCGGCGCCCTCTCTCATGGCCGAGGGCATCGCCGCCTGCAGCTTGAGACGCGCCGCGCCCAGCGCCTCGCCCAGGCCGAGGTCCGTCGCGGGACCCGGAAGGCCGGCAAGGGCGAGGGCTTGCGCCTCTGCCGCCGTGAACCCCGTCAGCTTCGTCCGGTAGCCGTCGAGCAGGCGGAAACCGCCGCCGGGGCCGCGATCGGCATAGACCGGTATGCCGGCCGCGCTGAGGTGATCGATATCGCGGTAGATGGTGCGCAGGGAGACCTCGAACTCGCCAGCCAGCACATCGGCCGTCAGCCGCCCCCGGAGCTGGAGCAGGATGAGGATCGACAAAAGACGGCTGGCGCGCATGGACGCAAGTCTAGCAATAAATCCTGACGCGTTCTGTCAGGAATTGTCCCCTATCCTCCGTCCTCATCCCAATCCTGGAGGAAACCATGCCAATCACATCCTTTGTGACCGACGACCGTGAGACCCGCGGGCCCGCCGATGGCCGCGGCGACTTCGATGTTCTCTATGGCCGCTGGCGGGTCGCCCATCGCCGGCTGCAGCGGCGCCTCGAGGGCGATACGCAATGGGACGAATTCGCCGGCATGAGCGAGATGAAGCCCCTGCTCGGCGGGCTGGGAAATGTGGACGACAATGTCATCGAGCTGCCGGGCGGGACCTATCGCGGCGCCAGCCTGCGCCTGTTCGATGCCGCGACGAAACTATGGTCGATCTGGTGGTTCGACAGCCGCAATCCCCGCATGGAGCCGCCGGTCGTCGGCCGCTTCGATCAGGGCGTGGGAAGCTTCTATGCCGACGAAACCCTGCGCGGCCGCCCGATCCGCGTCCGCTTCATCTGGTCGGAGATCACAGCGACCACGGCCCGCTGGGAGCAGGCCTTCTCACCCGACGCGGGCGCAAGCTGGGAGATCAACTGGGACATGCGTTTCACGCGGATGGGGTGAGCAAGCTCTAGGCCTCCCCGCTGCCTCCTTCCCCCTCGCCCCTTTCGGGGCGAGGGGACCGGAAAGAGCATAGCGATGCCATGGCGAAGGCGGGGCCGAGCCCCTAAGATCGGCGCTCCACGTGCAACGGGGTCCCGACGCGATGTCCGAGCAGACCTTTCCCCATCTCTTCCAGCCCTTGAAGCTGCGCCACAAGACCCTGAAGCACCGCCTCAACTTCGGCGCCCATACCGCCAATATGAGTGTCGAGGGGCTGCCGTCGGAGCGCCATCTCGGCTACTACCGCGAGCGGGCCCGGGGCGGAGCCGCGATGATCGTCATCGAGCCCGCGCCGGTCCACAAGGCCGCGGTCCTGACCCGGGGCAATTTCCTGGCCGAGAGCGATGCTGTCATCCCCCACTTCCGGCGCATCACCGACACCTGCCATGAGCATGGCACGGTGATGATCCATCAGATGTATCACGTCGGCGCCCATGGCGATTGGGACAACAGCTTCGATGCCGCCTGGTCGCCCTCGGGCCTGCCCTCGATGCATGATTCCGACGGCAGCCACCGGATGAGCGAGGCCCAGATCGCCGAGCTGGTCGAATGCTTCGGCCAGGCCGCGCGGCGCGACAAGGAGGCGGGCTTCGACGGCTCGGAGATCATGGCCGCCTATAACGCGCTGCTGGAGCAGTTCTGGTCGCCCTACTCCAACCGGCGCACCGACCGCTACGGCGGCAGCTTCGAGAACCGCATGCGCTTCTCCACCGAGGTACTGACCCGCATGCGCCAGCTCGCCGGCGAGGATTTTATCCTCGGCATGGCGATCAGCGTGGACACCACGAGGCCCGATGTCCTCTCCATCGCCGACCAGCAGGAGATCCTCGCCTGGCATGATTCCCGCGGGCTCTACGACTACGTCACCTGCGGCACCGGCAGCTATTTCGACTTCACCAAGATCATTCCGCCCTTCGTCTATGAGGACAAGCTGGGCGCCCCCTTCGCCGAGGCGCTGAAGCAGGTGGCCAAGCACGTCCGCGTCCAGGCCGAGAGCCATATCCGCACGCCGGAGAACGCGGACTATGTCATCGCCTCCGGCCAGGCCGATATGGTGAGCGTGGTGCGCGGCCAGATCGCCGATCCCCATCTCGCCAACAAGGCGCGGGAGGGACGCGTCGGCGATATCCGCCCCTGCATCTCCTGCAACCAGATGTGCTGGGGCCGCCGCTCCCGGGATTACTGGATCTCCTGCCTGGTCAATCCCTCGGCGGGGCGCGAGTTCGAATGGGGCGGCGATACCTTCACGCCGGCCAGGAAGGGCAAGCGGGTGCTGGTGGTGGGCGGCGGGCCCGCCGGGCTCGAGGCCGCGCGGGTCGCCGCCGAGCGCGGCCATCAGGTGACGCTGGCCGAGGCCTCCGACAAGCTGGGCGGCCAGTTCCGCCTGGCCGGCATGCAGCCGCGGCGGGCCCAGATCCTCGACCTGCTGCAATGGTATGAGGGTCAGCTCGAGAAACTCCAGGTCCGCGTGATGCTGAACACCCCCATGGATGCCGCCGAGATCCAGGCCTTCGGCGCCGATGAGGTGGTGATCGCCACCGGCTCCAGCCCCGCGGGCAACGGCTTCCAGCGCGGCATGGGCGAGGTCGAGAGCCTGCCCGGCGTCGATCAGCCCAATGTCTATGCCGTCGAGGAGGTGATGCGGCGCGAGGCCAGGCCCGGCAAGCGCGTGCTGGTCCTCGACGACGTCGGCAACTGGCGTGGCCTCGGCACCGCCTGGCAGCTCGCCGACAAGGGCCATGAGGTGACCATCGTCACCCCGGACGCCCATCTCGGCCGCGAGCTGGTGCGCACCGGCGCCGATATCCCCTTGCGCGCCCGCCTCGCCAAGCTGGGCGTCAAGACCCTCACCGAATCGGTGATCACCGCCTGGCTTGGCGACGGCGCCACCATCCGCAGCCTGCTGGACGGCAGCGAACAGAGGCTGGATTTCGATACCCTCGTGCTGGCCACGGTGAACCGCGCCGATACGGAGATTGCCGACGACCTGCGCGAAAACGGCAGCGCCTTCGCCGCCATCGGCGATTGCCTGGCGCCGCGCCATGCGCCGGCGGCGATCTATGAGGGGCGGAAGCTGGGGCTGGGGATCTGACGCAGCGATCGCAGCGGAGCTCGACAGATGAATCCCGGTGCATTCGAGTTTCGTGGCAAGTGGCAACCGAAAGTGAGAGCCCTGCGGGAGACCGGGATGGGCTACACCGTGGTCAGCCTGGTCCTGCGCGACGGACGCCGGTTCGACCAGGCGATTATTGATTCAGGCTGGTTGAGCAGGGTCCGCGGCTTGGCTGACATTCCTTTCACCGAGGAGGACATCACGGACATCACTCCCAATCATGAAAAATGGGACTGGAGCGAAACATCGTGAGCGGTGCTCCGCGATTTCTCAGCTCCGCCGCGGCGCCGCCATCCCCGCGCCCGTTCGTC
>DATHQQ010000721.1:0-5683 GCA_035482595.1 Verrucomicrobiia bacterium | reverse complement strand
ATGCGATCCAGCATCTGACCGGCCATCCCGAGAGGATGACCACCTTCATGCATCTGGAATTCGGGATTCCCGGCTTCCTGGGCGGCGGCCGGTGGCTGCTCTTCGACGGATTCCACCTCGGGCGCGAAGCCTATCTGATCGCGATCTGCCTCCTGTTCCTGGTCTTCGTGGTCATCAACAACTGGTTCAAAATCTACATCAACACCGCCAAGGGCCGCATGGGCGAGCGCATGCTGCGCCGTATGCGCTACGAGCTCTTCGACAAGGTGCTGCGCTTTCCCCAGGCCCAGTTCCGCAAGGTGAAGCAGGCCGAGATCTCCACCATGATCAAGGACGAGGTGGAGCCGCTGGGCGGCTTCATCGGCGATGCCTTCGTCCAGCCGGCCTTCCTGGGCGGCAATGCGCTGACGGCCCTCTATTTCATGCTGCAGCAGAGCTTCTGGCTCGGCGGCGTCGCGGTGATCGTCCTGCTGGTCCAGGCGGTCGTGATCCCGAAGCTGCGCAAGAAGATCCTGATCCTGGGCAAGGCGCGCCAGCTGACGGCGCGCACGCTCGCGGGCCGCATCGCCGAATGCGTCGACGGCTCGGTCGAGATCCACGCCCACGACACCTCGAATTACGAACGGGCCGACATCGTCGAGCGGCTGGGCCGGATCTACCAGATCCGCTTCGAGCTCTATCAGCGCAAATTCGCGGTCAAGGGGCTGAACAACTTCCTGGCCCAGGTCACGCCCTTCACCTTCTATCTCCTGGGCGGGCTGCTGGCCTTCGCCGGCCAGGTCGACCTCGGCATCATTGTCGCCGTCATCAACGCCTATAAGGATCTGCCGGGGCCGGTGAAGGAGCTGATCGACTGGGATCAGCAGCGCCAGGACGTCCAGATCAAATACGAGCAGGTCGCCGAACAGTTCGAGCCGGAAGGCATGCTGCCGGAGGCCATGCAGGCCCTGCCGAAGGAGCTGGCGCCGCCGCTGGCCGGCGACATCGCCCTCAACACGGTGATCGTCGCCGACGACAACGGCGTCAAGCTGCTCGACAGCTTGAGCACGACGATTCCCGATGGCGAGCAGGTCGCCCTCATGGGCGAGTCCGGATCCGGGGTCGAGATCCTCGCCCAGGCGATGATGCGCCTGCTGCCCCTGACTGCGGGCGGGATCACCGTCGGCGGCCATGACCTGGGGGTCGTCCCGGAGTCCGTGATCGGCCGCAGCATCGGCTATGCCGGGCCCGAAGCCTATTTGTTCCCCTTGAGCGTGCGCGAGAACATCATCTACGCCCTGAAGCACGCGCCCCTGCGCCCGGCGGTCTATGACGAGGCGGGGCGGAAGGCCCGCGATCTCTTCGACCGCGAGACGCGCCGGGCTGGCAATCCGGTGATCGACATCACCGCCGACTGGGTCGACTACGAGGCGGCGGGCGCCACCGACATGACCAGCCTCGACGACAGGATCATCGAGACCCTGGCCCTGGTCGAATTCGAGGACGACGTCTATCAGTTCGGCCTGCGCGGGACCATCGACCCCGCCGCGCAAGTCGATCTCGCCGCCAAATTCATCGAGGCCCGGGTCGATCTGCGCCACCGCCTCGCCGATCCGGCGCTCGCCACCCTGGTCGAGCCCTTCGACGTCGACCGCTACAACAAGAACATGTCGGTGGTGGAGAACCTGCTGTTCGGGACGCCGGTCGGGCCGGAGCTGCAGCCCGACCGCATCGCGCGCAATCCCTATCTGCTCAAGGTGCTGGCCGATGCCGGCCTGACCGAGACCCTGGCCGATGTCGGCCGGCGCATCGCCGAGACCATGGTCGAGCTCTTTGCCGATCTGCCGCCAGGCCATCCCTTCTTCGAGCAGTTCAGCTTCATCTCCGCCGAGGATCTGCCGGAGTACCGGGCGCTGCTCGGCCGCCTCGGCAAGGCCTCCGTCGCCACCTTGCCGGCGGAGGACCGCAACCGCCTGACCTCGCTCGCCTTCCCCTATGTCGAGGCCCGCCACCGCCTGGGGCTGATCGATGCCGAGCTCGAGGCCCGCCTCCTCGAGGCCCGCCACGCCTTCGCCCGCGGCCTGCCGGCGGCGCTGAAATCGGCGGTCGAGTTCTACGACATCGACAAATACATCGGCGCCGCCTCGGTGCAGGACAACATGCTGTTCGGGCGCCTCGTCTACGGCCAGGCCCAGGCCGCCGCCCGCATCGGCAAGCTGATCGGCGATGTCCTCGACGCGCTCAAGCTGCGCGGCGCGGTGCTGCGCATCGGCCTGGAATATCAGGCCGGCATCGCCGGCAAGCGCCTCTCCCATGTCCAGCGCCAGAAGCTGGGCCTGGCGCGGGCGCTGCTGAAGCGGCCGCATTATCTGATCGTCAACGAGGCGGTCTCGCTGATCGATACGGTCGGCCAGGCGCGGATCCTGGCCAATCTCCTGAAGGTGAGCGAGGGCCGCACCGTGCTCTGGGTGCTGCGCCATCCCCGGGACGCGGAGGCCTTCAAGCGCCTCATCGTCATGAAGGACGGCCGCATCGCCGAGCAGGGACCGCCGAAGGAGCTTCTGGCCCGCAAGGCCAAGGCGACCGAGGGAATGGCGGCGCAATGACTGAGGGCGGCACAGGGAAGGG
This sequence comes from Verrucomicrobiia bacterium, assembly GCA_035482595.1. GTDB lineage: Bacteria > Pseudomonadota > Alphaproteobacteria > Dongiales > Dongiaceae > DASXQK01. The sequence goes on along the minus strand of DATHQQ010000721.1, from coordinate 3,076 downwards.
CGGCGCAATGAGGAAGGACCCATGAGCCTCAACGAAGAAGTCGAGATGCTGCGCAAGATCCAGCTCTTCGCCAAGGTCGAGCCGGCAAAGCTGAAGCTGCTCGCCTTCACCAGCGAGCGGGCCGTGTTCGAGCCCGACGAGGTCCTATTCCATCAGGGCGACCAGGCCGATGCCGCCTATATCATCGTCGAGGGCGAGGTGGCGGTGGATGTGGAATCGCCGGGCGGGGGGCGCATCAGGGTCGCCCATCTCGGCCGCGACGAGATCGTGGGCGAGATGGGCATCATCGGCGACGTGCCGCGCAACGCGACGGTGACGGCGATCGGCCGCACCACCACCCTCAAGATCACCAAGGATCTGTTCTTCCGCCTGGTCACCGATTTCCCGACCATGGCGGTGGAGCTGATGCGCGTGCTGGCCAGCCGCGTCGAGCATACCAATGCGCTGCTGCGCGAATGCCGGGACAAGCTCGCCGCCGTGAACTGAGCCGATCCATCTCATCCGTCATTCCCGCGTCCCTTTGTATCCCCTCCCCCCTTGCGGGGGAGGGTTAGGGTGGGGGGTTGGATCCGCGTCAGCGGATCATGATGAGTCTGTGCTGCACCAACTGCATTGTTGAGAATACGGCCACCCCCTCCCCGGCCCTCCCCCGTCAATGCGCAGGCCTCACGGCCCGCAGGGGGAGGGGGAAGAAAGAACCAGCCGCAGTCAGCGAGATACATTCATAGCCTAGCGCCTCGAGAGAATGACGATATAGAAGGAAAACTGGCATGAGCCGCCTCGACAGCATGATCCGCCGTCTGACGATCCAGCGCGCCAGCCTGGACTGGGCGATGGCGCAGATCGCAGGCCGGCCGGGCCCGGTGCTGGAGTTCGGGCTGGGCAACGGCCGCAGCTACGATCATCTGCGCGAGCATCTGGCGAACCGCGACATCTTCGTCTTCGACCGTCATGTGGCTGCCCATCCCGACTGCATCCCGCCCGCCGACCGCATGATCCTGGGGGATTTCAACGACACTGCCCCGGCGGCCGCCAAGCGCTTCGCCGGCCAGGCGGCGCTGATCCATGCCGATGTCGGCAGCGGCGACCACGCCGCCAGCCGCGCGCTCGCCGCCGGGCTGGTGCCGCATTGGACCGCGATGCTGGCCGAGGGCGGCTTGCTGATCGCCGACCAGCCCATCGAGGCCGAGGGCCTGGAGGCTCTTCCGCTCCCCGAAGGCGCCCCGGGCCGCTATTTCATCAGCAGGCGGGTCAAGCGATAGACTGTTCTTTGCTCAGAGAGAGCTCGAGAGTTCTCGTCGAGCAGCACCGCTCTCTCTTCGCCGGATAGCGCCGCTCTCTCTTCCGTCACCCCGGCGAAAGCCGGGGTCCAGGGGCAAGCGGCAAGCACCCTCCCCGTGGCCCCTGGATTCCGGCTTTCGCTGGAATGACGGCGGAGGAGAAGCTGGCGCAAGCGATCGAAAATCGCGCTACGCCAGATCCACCATCACCGGAACATGGTCCGAGGCCTGGGCCCAGCCGCGGGCGTCGCGGAGGATGCGGGCGTCGGCGACATCGGGGGCAAGGGCCGGGGTCACCCAGATGTGATCGAGGCGGCGGCCGCGATCCGACAAGCTCCAGTCGATCGCGCGATAGCTCCACCAGCTGAAGAGCTTCTCGCTGGGCGGGATGATCTTGCGCACCGCGTCGACCCAGTGGCCCGCCGCCTGCAGACGGCCGAGCTTCTCCACCTCGATGGGCGTGTGGCTCACCACCGAGAGCAGGCTCTTATGCGACCAGACGTCGGTCTCCAGCGGCGCGACGTTGAGATCGCCCAGCATGATCATCTTGCGGCCCTCGCGCCGCCCTTCCGCGAACCAGGCGGTCGCCTCGTCGAGGAAGGCGAGCTTATGGGCGAATTTCACATTCACCTCGGGATCGGGAATGTCGCCGCCGGCGGGGATGTAGAAGTTGTGCAGCTCGATGCCGCCGGGAAGCTGGGCGAGGGCATGGCGGCAATCCTGCTTCTCGCACCAATCCCTGCCGTCGGGCGTCTCGAGCGGCAAGCGCGAGAGAATGGCGACGCCGTTGTAGCCCTTCATGCTGCGCAGATGGATCTCGCCATAGCCCAGCGCCTGGATCGCCTCGAAGGGGAAATCCTGCGCCTGGGCCTTGACCTCCTGCAGGCAGATGACGTCGGGCTGCCATTCGCTCGCGAGCCGCGCGAGGGACTCCAGACGCAGGCGGACGGAGTTGACGTTCCAGCTGACGATCCGCATCATGCTATTTTCAGTTATATTTCAATATGTTGATTGTTTCCCTGATCACCAGGCTACACGTGTGGCTACGCCTCTCGTTCTGCGACAATTGTTGTTCCTCGATTGATTGGAGGGGGACCGGCAGCACACACTATGAGGGAATGTGTCAGGCCATCCAAGCCGCGCGACCAATCTCGAAACGGCTTATCCTGTCGAATCGGGAGCCGCACTCAGTGAGTAACCAATAAATGTTCCACTTGGGCCTTCAAAGACGGCTGGGTCAGAGCGGATGCGTGTTGGTTCGCAAGTCGGACATCGAGCCGGCCTCGAGCCAGGGTCCCGCGCCGCGGGCGGGCCGTCCGAGACCCGTATGATGGAGCTGCTCTCTGTTCTCTGCCTGATATTCGTGGTGCTGGGTATGGTGCCCACCCTGGTGTCGTTCGCCCAGTTCGTGATGGTAGGCTTGCACGGCATCTGGAACCACTACCCGAAATGCGCCGACTATACGCCGCGCGTGGCTTTTGTGCTGCCGGCCTGGAACGAAGCCGACGTGCTGGGCTCAAGCATCGATTCGTTGATGCAGATCGACTACCCGGCGGGCGCGTGGCGAATCTGCGTCGTTGACGACGCCAGCACCGACCACACGCCCGACGTCATGCGCGAGAAGATGGCGCAGTATCCCGGCTCGGTCTTCCATCTGCGACGCGAGAAGGGCGGCCAGGGCAAGGCGCACACGCTCAATCACGGCATCAGGGCAATTCTCGACGAAAACTGGGCCGAGGCCGTGATGATCATGGATGCCGATGTGCTCTTCGAGCGTCTGACCCTGCGGCGCATGG
>DATHQQ010000720.1:0-15710 GCA_035482595.1 Verrucomicrobiia bacterium | reverse complement strand
AACGCTGCTGCGCCTCACCCACACCGGCCTGCCCAATGCCGCGCAATGCGCCGGCCATGCGGAAGGCTGGGCCCACTACCTCGGTCGGCTGGCCGAACTCGTCGCCGGGCGCGACCCGGGCCCGGACCCCTGGCGCGGCCGCACGGGAGAGTGAGCTAAGGCGCGCCGTAGAGCCGGTTGCGCAGCGCGTAGAGGTCGTGGAAGAAGCGCAGATTGAGGGCGGCTTTCAGATAGCCGACGCCGGAGGATCCGCCCGTCCCCGGCTGATGGCCGATGATGCGCTCGACCGTGCTCATATGGTCGAAACGCCAGCGCTGGAACAGCCCTTCGACATCCATCAGCTTCTCGGCGAGATCGTAGAGATCCCAATAGGCGTCATGCTCGCGATAGATCTTGGCCCAGATCTCGACCACCGCCGGATCGCCGGCATAGGGCTCCCGGAGATCGCGGGCCAGAAGCTTCGCCGGCACGGGAAATCCCTGCCGGGCGAGATAGGCCAGCACTTCGTCGTAGATCGCGGGCTGTGCGAGCGCGCGGGTCAGCCGGGCATGAGCTTCGCTGTCGTGCTGGTGCACTTTGAGATGTGCTGAATCCTTGTTGCCGAGGGCGAACTCGACCAGGCGGTAGCCCGCGCTCTGAAAGCCGGAGGATTGGCCGAGCCCGCCGCGGAAGGCGCGGTAGTCGGCGGTGGTCATGGTCAGCAGCACCTTCCAGGCGCTGATGAGCTGCTCGAGGATCGCCTTGCTGCGCGCCAGGGTCTTGTTGCAGGTCTTGAGATCGTCGGCGCGGATCGAGCGGCACCCCTCCACCAACTCGGCATGAAGCAGCTTCAGCCAGAGCTCGGCCACCTGATGGAGGATGACGAAGAGCAGCTCGTCGCGCTGGGGCGGATCCTGGATCGGCGCCTGGAGCGAGAGCAGCTGGTCGAGCTTCAGGAAATCGCTATAGGTCTGGCGTTGACCCTCGCTTTGCCCGCCGGGCTGGAAGTCGAGCTTCATCCCCGGCTCCAGGGCACGCTTGACGATGACCTTGTCGTCCTTGGGGACGCCGCTCATGGGCCAGAAGTAAGGGGAATCTCGCCCGGCTTCAACGCCCCCTGCTTCAACGCGCCCTGGTTCAACGCCCCCTGCTTCAACGGTTGAGCAGGCGGGTCCAGATGGGCGGGAGCTTCTCCGGCCAGCCGCAGGGCGCGGGGCTCCCGGCCGGTACCTCGGGCATGCGGGCGCGGATGACTCCGCCGCGCTCCAGGATATAGCCGCTCGGCTTGCTCGCCGACCAGCGCCTGGGATTGGGCAGCACGGCGGCCAGCCTTGCCGCCTCTTCGGCGGTCAGGTCCGCCGCGCTCTTGTGGAAATGGGTGCGCGCCGCGGCCTCGGCCCCATAGATCCCCGGGCCCCATTCGACGATGTTGAGATAGGCCTCCATGATCCGCCGCTTGCTCCAGGAGGTCTCCAGCAGGAGGGTGAAATAGACCTCGAACCCCTTGCGCCACCAGCTCCGCCCCGGCAAGAGGAAGAGGTTCTTGGCCGTTTGCATGGAGATGGTGCTTGCGCCCAGGACCGGTCCGCCGCGCCGATACTGCTTCACGGCATTGTCGATCGCCTCCCAATCGAAGCCGGCGTGGCTGCAGAACTTGGCATCTTCGCCCGCCATGGCCGCGAGCACGAGATTGGGCGAGATGCGCGAGAGGGGCTCCCAGGTCTTGTCGAGACCCGCCCCACCGAAGAGTCGCTCCAGCATCAGCGGTGTGGCCGGCACCGGCAGGTCGCGATAGAGGATGACGAGGAAGAACGACCAGACGAAGAATCCGGTGAGGAGACAAAACAGGAACCGACCGATGCGCCGAAACATGGGGCCGGTTATAATGGGCCGATGTCGATCTTGTCCCCATCGCCGGATGCCGCGACCCTCGCCGAGATCAAGATAGCCCAGCGCCTCTGCCGCGGCGTCTGCCGCCTGTTCGAGGATCTGGGCTATGCGGCGCTGACGGAATTCCCTCTGGCCAATGGGCGGCGGGTGGATGTCATCGCCCTGGACGGGGCGGGCGGCACCGCCATCATCGAGATAAAGAGCTCGGTGATCGATTTCCGAACCGACCGCAAATGGCAGGAATATCTCGAGTTCTGCGACCGGTTCTATTTCGCCGTGGCGCCGGAATTTCCCCAGAGTCTCCTGCCCGTCGATGTCGGCCTCATCATCGCCGATGACTGGTCGGGCACCGTCGTTCGCCCCTCGCCGGTCTTCGCCCTCAACGGCAGCCGGCGCAAGGCCCAGACCCTGCGCATCGCGCAGACCGCCGCCTTCCGCCTACGCCGGGTGAGCGATCCGCGGCTGGATTAGGTCCTTCCCAGCGCCATCAGCTCGCTCTCGAAGGCGCCGAGAATCGCCTCCCGATCCCATTCGGCCAAAGCGCGGGTCCGCGCCCGTTCTCCCAAGGCCCGGCGCCGTGCGCCATCCTGGGCCAGCGCGAGCACCGCCGCCGCCATGGCCCCCGGGTCGCCGGGCGGCACGGCGATGCCTGCCCCTTCGATGGCCCGGGCGAGCGCGGTGCCGGGTGCTGCCCCGGCCACCACCGGCTTGCCGCTCGCCAGCATGAAGGCGAGCTTGGAGGGCATCACCAGATCGGCGGCATCGGCGCGCTGGGGTAGCAGATGCAGATCGGCGGCATTGAGCAGATCGTTCAGCTTCGCCACCGGCTGCAAGGGTAGCCAGCGTACCTGGGAGGATCCCGCCGTGGCGGCGCGCAGGCGCGGCTCCGCCGCACCGGCTCCGGCCAGCAGGAGGACCACGGGCGATCCGGTCAGCGTCCGGGCGACCTCGGCCAGGGTCTCGACTCCCTGCTTCTCGCCCATATTGCCGCTATAAAGCGCCACCACCGCCTCGGGCGGCAGGCCGAGCTCCCGGCGGAGCGCGCTCTCGGCCGGCCGGATCGTGGCTGTGTCGACCCAATTGGGAAACAGCCGCCGCCGCTCGACCGCCACGCCCTTCTCCCCGAGCCGGGCGACCATGGCGGGGGTGATGGAGCTGACCCGATGGAAGCGGCGGAGCAGCCAGGATTCGCTCGCCAACGCCCATCGCCGCACGGGTCCACCGGAGACCATGCCCCCAGAGACCAAGCCCAGGGCGAAGGCTGCGTCGATCTCGAAATCCTGGATATGGAGCCAGGCTGCGGCACCGCCCAGGGCGGCGGCGAGCCTCGCGCCCGGCGTGCTGGTCAGCGCGGGCGCAATGGCGACCACAACCCGGGGCCGGAAGACCAGGGCCTGCCAGAGGGCCACCGGCAAACTGGAAAGGGCGAAGCTCGCCAGATGCAGGACCCGCTTCTTGCCGCTGGGCCGGCAGGGCACATAGAGGGGGCAGCGATAGACCCGCGCGCCCTCGATCTCCTCCCGCCGCCAGCGCCAGGCGGAGTAGCCGGGACCGACCCGCCAGGCGGGGTAATAGGGCGGCGCGGTGACGACCCGGACCTCATGGCTGCGACCCGCGAGCCAGGCGGCCATTTCGCCGGTGAATTTGCCGATCCCCGTCGGCTCGGGCGCGTGGTTCAGGCCGTAGATCAGCAGGCGCAAAGGGCGGCCGTCAGGTGAGATCGCGCTTGCCCGCGATGATCGCGGCATAGACCTCCTCGAGGCGCTGGGCGATGTTCGCCCAGTCGTAGCGCCTCGCTACCGCGGCGCGGCCCGCCTGGCCCATGCGGACCAGATTGCCCGGCTCGGCCAGCATCTCCGTCAGCCGCTCGGCAAAGGCCGCGGCCTCCGGCGGAGCGGCGAGCCCGGCCCCATCGGCCACCACCTCGCGCCAGATATTGACCCGGTCGGAGATCAGCACCGGCAGGCCGCAGGCCATGGCCTCGACCACGGCGATGCCGAAATTCTCGCTGTAGGAGGGCAGCAGGAATAGGGTCGCATCGGCGAAGGCGGCGAGCTTGTCCTCGCCCTGGAGCATGCCCACGAAGCTGGTGCGGGGCGCAATGCCGGCCTCCTCGACGAAGCGGCGGGCCTCGGCCAGATAGCCGCCGTCGGGACCGGCGATCACCAGATGCAGATCCTCGCGCTTCAGCCGGCCCACGGCAGCGGCCAGCACATCGAGGCCCTTCTTGAAATTGATCCGCCCGAGGAAGAGCAGGATCTGGCGGTTGCCGATCTCGGGATGGCGGGCGCGGAAGCTGCCCTTGGCAGGCAGCCGCGCATATTCTGCCGGATCGAGCCCGTTGGGAATCACCACCCCCGGCGCGCCATGGACATAGGGCTCCGCCAGCCGCATCTCGTCTTCGGCCGTGTAATGGATGGCCGCGGCCCCGGCGAGCAGGCCGTTCTGGAACCAATGGTCGAACAGCACCTTCTTCAGGCGCCGGCGTTGGAAGATATAGGGATCGAGCGTGCCATGGGGCCGCAGCAGATAGGGCTTGCGGTAGCGCCGGGCGAGATCGCGCATCACCCAGTCATGGAACAGATAAAGCGAGTGCAGATGGATCACGTCGAAGCCGGGAATATCGGCTTCAAGCGCTCGGCGCAGCGACCAGGAGGCGAGCCAGATCTTGGGATGCTGCAGGGGGAAGAGGCGGATCCGCACGCCATCGCGCATGCGGTCGCGCGGCATCTCGGGTGGCTGGCCGAAATCGGTGGCATAGATCGCCACATCATGGCCGCGCCGCGCCACGGCGCGCGCCATTTCGAAGCCTGCCTTGGCCGGCCCCCCGCTTTCGGGCGCCAGATCGCCGATGACGTGGAGAATGCGCAAAGATCGATCCCTCGGTGTGGCTTGAATGCGCCCGGGCCCGCTCGCGTTCCCGCGCCGGCGCAGCCTATAGGCGATGGGCCCCGCTGTCGCCAGCCCGCTGGGGGATGCTATGGTCGGCCTTCCGGTTATCCCCCAAGCCGCTGCCGAGGCCCAACCGCTTTTCCATGATGCCTGTCACCCATGTCGCCGCCGATCTCGGCCAGGGCGGGACCGAGCGCTCCATCGAGCTGCTCGCCACCGCGGCGGAGGGACCGCCCGGCCAGCGAGTGATCGCGCTCGATCGCGACGGGCCAACGGGCGAGCGGCTGCGCGCCGCGGGCGTCCGGGTGGAGGTCTTCGCCGGCGACTATGCCCGGGCGGCGGCGACCATCGCCGCAGAGGGCTCGGGGGTGGCGCTGCTCAACCGCTCGGGCCGGCCGGAGGCGAAATGGACCGAGCTGATCGGCCGCCTCGCCAAAGGCCCCGTCATGCCGCTGGAGGTCAGCCATTTCGGCTGGCTCGACCGCGGCGCCATCGCGGCCGGGCTCAAAGGCAGCTTCGCCGTCTCGGGCACGACCCTGGCCAAATATCTTCGCCAGATGTTCGGCCATTGGCCCCGCGCCGAGGATATGGCCGGCGTGCCGCTGGCGCTCGCCGCGGGCAATAATCCCGTGGCGGCCGCGCCTGCGCCGAAAGAGGACCGCGCCCAGCTCCGCCAGGCTCTGGGCCTGCCCCAAGATGCCTTCATCGCCATCCGCCTGGGCCGGCCCGATCCGCGCAAATGGAGCGATCTCCTGATCCTCCATGGTGCGCGGCTCCTGGCCGATCTGCCGCGGCTTCATCTCGTCTTTCTCTCGGCGCCGGAAAGCCGCCATGGCGTGATTCGCCGGCTGATGGGTGCGCGCGTGACTCTGGCGCCCTTCACGACCGAGCGCGCGACGGTCGCCCGCTATCTCGCCGCCAGCGATGCGATGCTGCATTACGCGCGCTATGGGGAATCCTTCGGCTATGCCCTGGCCGAGGCCGCGCTCGCCGGCCTGCCGGTGATCGCGCAATCCACGCCCTGGGGCGACAATGCCCAGGCCGAGCTGATCCGCGACGGGGAGACGGGCTTCCTGGTCGATGACTATGCCGCGGCCCTGCGCGCTCTGCAGCGGTTGAGCGGCGACCCCGTCTTTGCGCGCGCGCTGGCCGCCGCCGCGGCATCGGATATCGCGGCGCGCTTCGGTGTGGCCGCGACCTGGCGGCTGCTGACGGCCTTCGTCGAGCATGCGCTCGCCGGCGGGCGCGGGCTGATCGAGGCGCCGGTCGATCTGGCGGAGGATCAGCACCGGCGGCTCGCCGCCGGCATCGGCAGCTATGGCGCCTCTTATCCGCTGATCCGGCGCATGGCGGCGGAGCGGCCGCTCTACGCCCGGCCCTGGTTCTGGCGGCTCGCCCTGCTGGACGCGGCGGATATCCTGAAGCGGCGGCTGGCGCGATGAACGTCCTGATGTTTCTGCATGATGCCTATGGCGGCCATGGCGGCATCTCGCGCAACAACCGCGATGTCCTCGATGCCTTGGTCCATGATTCCCGAGTCGAGCGGATCGCCGCTTTGCCGCGCATCCTGGGCGACGGCAGCGATCCGGTGCCGGCGAAAGTCGATTGGCGCGTGGGCGCCGCCGACGGAATTCGGGCCTATCTTGCCGAGAGCCTGCGGGCGACCGCCGGGACGCGCGTGGATCTGGTGCTGGCGGCCCACATCCGCCTGCTGCCGGCAGCCTATCTGGCGAAGCTTGCGACCGGCGCGCCGCTGTGGCTTTTCATCTACGGCATCGATGCCTGGGACAAGCCGAAGAACCCGCTGCTTGCTTGGCTGGCGCGCCGGGCGGACCGCGTGATCTCCATAAGCGAGGTCACCACAGCGCGTTTCCAATCCTGGGCTCACATGCCGAAAGATTGCTTTCGTCTGCTGCCCTGCACAGTCGACCTCGACCTTTTCCGGCCCGGCGCCCGCGACCCGGCGCTGGTCGCCCGCTATGGTCTGGCCGGCAAGCGCGTGCTCTTCACCTTCGGGCGGCTGGTCAGCGAGCAGCGCGCCAAGGGCATGGATGAGGTGATGGAGGCGATGCCCGGCCTGCTGTCGGAGTTTCCCGATCTGGTCTATCTCATCGGCGGCAGCGGTCCGGACAGGCCGCGCCTGGAGGCGAAGGCCAAGGCGCTGGGCCTAGCCGATCGCGTCGTCTTCGCCGGGCGCATCGCCGAGGAGGAGAAACTGGCCCATTATCATCTGGCCGATGCCTATGTCATGCCGAGTCGCGGCGAAGGCTTTGGGATCGTCATCCTGGAGGCCATGGCCGCGGGCGTGCCGGCCATGGCGAGCAGCAAGGACGGCAGCCGCGAGGCGCTGCTCAACGGCAAGCTCGGCCCCTTGGTCGATCCCGACGATCCGGCGAGCGTCGCGGGGGGCATCCGCGCCGTGCTGGCGCGGCCGCGAGGCCGGCCCGAAGGACTCGAGTATTTTTCCCGCGAGAGCTTTCGCCACCGGCTGTCAGGACTGCTGGACGAGGTGCGTTCATGACTCCGACGCGCTCGATTTCCCGCCCGGTGCGGATCGCCTATCTCGCCACCCATCCCATCCAGTATCAGGCGCCGCTGCTGCGCCAGATCGCGGCCGAGCCCGGGATTTCGCTGAAAGCCTTCTTCCGCAGCCCCATGGGTCTCAAGCCATATGTCGATCCGGGCTTTGGCCAGGCCATCGTCTGGGATGTGCCTTTGCTCGAGGGCTATGAGCACGAGTTTCTCCCAGCGGTCGGCGATCCCCTCAAGGTCACGCCCTTCCTCCGGCCGCTCAATTACGGGCTCGGGCGCCGGCTGGCGGATGGCGGCTTCGACGTGCTCTGGGTCCATGGCTATGCCCGCGTCTTCCATCAGGCCGCCATGCTGAGCGCCAAGGCGCGGGGCTTGAAAATCCTGCTGCGCGACGAGCCGACGGCGATCAGCAAGCCGCGAAGCGGGGCGAAGCGGCTGGTGAGGCGCCAGGTCCTGGGTGCTCTTTCGCGCCTCGTCGATGGCGTGCTCGCCATCGGCCAGCTAAACCGGCAGTACTGGATCGAGCAGGGCTTCGATCCGGCCAAGGTCTATTCCATGCCCTATGCCGTGGACAACGAGCGCTTCCGCGCCGGGGCGGAGGCCGCCGCGGCGGGGCGGCAAGCCTTCCTGACCTCGCTCGGCCTGCCGGCAGACCGGCCGCGCATTCTGTTCTCGGGCAAGCTGACGCCCATCAAGGCGCCCGATGTTCTGCTCGAGGCCTTCGCGCGCATCGGCCAGCCGGAGGCCAGCCTCTGCCTTCTCGGCGACGGGCCCCTGCGCGGCCAGCTCGAGGCGCGCGCCCGGGCGCTGGGCATCGCCCAGCGCGTCTGCTTCGCCGGATTCCGCAACCAGCGCGAGCTGCCCGCCTTCTACGACGCCGCCGATGTCTTCGTCCTGCCCTCGCGGCAGGAGCCCTGGGGCCTCGTGGTCAATGAGGCGATGAACGCGGGGCGGGCGATCGTGGTCAGCGACAAGGTCGGCTCCGGCCCCGATCTGGTGAAGCCCGGCGAGAACGGCGCCATCGTGCCCACGGGCGATGTGGATGCCCTTGCCGCGGCGCTCCGCGACGTGCTGGCCTCGCCCGAACGCAGCGCCGCCATGGGCCGGCGCAGTCTGGAGATCATCGATCGCTGGAGTTTCCGCGAAGATGTCGCCGGGCTGAAGCAGGCGCTGGCGGGCATCGGGCTTCCTGTTCCGGGATGACCGAGTTGTCTGCGCCGACCGGGGCAAATATCCGCGCATTCGTCAGCCATCCCTCCAAGCAGGGCAATATGTATCGCGTGCCCATGGGGGCGGCGGTCTGCGGCATACCGACCAAGTTCCTCACCGGCTTCTACTACAAGCCGGGGCATTTCCCTTGGGGACTGCTGGCGCTCCTGCCGAGAGATCGTCGGCGGCGCATCGAGGAGAAGCTGGAGCGCCGGCGCCTGGCGGAGATGGATCCCGCGATAGTGGTCCAGGTCTCGGGCCCCTTGCCGGAGCTCTGCTACGGCTGGTTCAAGGACTACCGCATCGGCAATGCGATCCATGACCGCCTCGTGGTGCGCTGGCTTTCCTCTCACGTCGCGGCGGGCAGCGCCGGCCTCTTTCACGGCTTCCAGGAATCCTCTGCGCGCAGCCTCTCCTTTGCGCGCGGCCGCGGCCTGACCGCGATGCTGGAATCCACTTTGCCGCCGTCGACAATGCCGCTGGTCTCGGCCGAATACCGGCGCCTGGGCGTGCCCTGGGCGGGCCCCAGCCAGCCCTCGGCCGAGCTGCTGGACGAGTTGAAGCGGGCGCAATTCCATGTCGCGCAATCGGCCTTCGCCGAGGGCTCCCTGATCGAGCATGGTGTCGAGCCCGGGCGCATCTTCCGCATGCCGCTGGGCGTCGATGCGGCGCGCTTCCGCCCCGCCGAGGGGCCGCGCCCGGCGGGCCCCTTCCGCGCCCTCTTCGCCGGCCATATGTCGGTGCGCAAGGGCGTGCATCACCTGATCGCCGGCTGGCAGGCCGCGGCCCTCCCCGAGGCGGAGCTGGTCTTCGTCGGCGTGGCCAAGGACAAATACATCCTCGACCTCGTGGCCCGGCAGCCGGCGGGCATCCGCTATCTGGGCTTCGTGCCCAATGCCCGGCTGCACGAGACCTATCAGAGTGCGGATGTCTTCGTTTTTCCGTCGCTGGCCGAAGGCGGGGTCTATGTCATCTATGAGGCGCTCGCCTGCGGCCTGCCCTGCATCGTCTCCGCCAATGCGGGCTCAGCGGTGCGCGACGGGATCGAGGGCTTCGTCGTCCCCGTCGGCGATCCCGAAGCCATCGCCGATCGCCTGCGCCGCCTGGCCGAAGACGAGGGGCTCCGCCGCCGCATGGCCGTCGCGGCCCGGGCCCGCGCCGAGCGCTTCGCCTGGCCCGAGTTCTATCGCCGTATCGGCCTCATGTATCGCGAGGCCGTTGCGCGCGAGGGTCGCGCTGCGGCGGCGCCGGTCGATATGTTCGAGCGATAGGGGGCTGCTTGACGCCCCAGCTCACCTTGCCCCATGCTGGCGCCACATCTCCAAGGGGATGGGGTCCCCCAAAACCGCCCGCTCCTGGGCTGATGACTCCTGCCGCGTCGCCGAATGCGGTGGGACAGCGTTGCAGGCCCGCCGCCGAGCGGGCTTTTTCGTGCCCGCGCCAGAAGAGTTTGAGAGGACAAGGATGGGACTGCAGAATTTTATCTGGGTCATGATCGGCAGCGCGCTGGGCGGGGCGGCGCGCTTCTGGGGCTCGGTCGTCGTCGCCAACCGCTTCGGGGAGACCTTTCCCTGGGGGACGATCGTGGTGAATATTCTCGGCTGCTTCGTGATCGGGTTCTTCAATACGCTCAGCGGCCCCGACGGGCGCCTCTTCGTCCCGATCGTGGCGCGGCAGTTCGTCATGATCGGCCTCTGCGGCGGGTTCACGACCTTCTCCGCCTTCAGCCTGCAGACCTTGACCCTGATGCAGAACGGCGAGTGGTTCAATGCAGCGAGCAACGTCGCCTTGTCGGTCGTGCTATGCCTGTTTGCGGTGTGGCTCGGCCACATAGCCGCCGCAAGCCTCAATCAGCTGAGAGGAGCCTGAGCCATGGACCTGCCGCGCGATTGCGTGATGCTGCGGATCTACATCGGCGAGGAGGCCCGCAGCGGCCGCCAGCCGCTCTACCAGGCGATCGTGCTGAAGGCGCGGGAGCTCAAGCTCGCCGGGGCCACAGTCCTGCGCGGACCCATGGGCTACGGCAGCTCGGCCCATCTCCACACCGCCAAGATCCTGCAGCTGTCGGACGACATGCCCCTGATCATCGAGATCGTCGACAGCCCGGAGAAGATCGACGCCTTCCTGCCCGAGCTCGACACCATGATGGGCGAGACCAGCGGCCTGATCACCCTGGAGAAGGTGCAGGTCGTGCGATACGGCGCGAAGGCGCAGGGCGCCGCCGGCGCTAGTTAGGCCGCGACGCCTGGTTGGGTGCCGCCTAGTTAGGCTGCGACCGGCCGCCCGCGGACTCGGAGTCGTTCGCGGCGCTCGGATCGCTCTTGGCCACGCCCACCAAGGCCGGGCGCAGCAGTCGATCGTGCAGGACATAACCCGGTTGCAGCACCTGGACGACGGTGCCGCCGGGCTTGCCCGGGCTCGGCACCTCGAACATGGCCTGGTGCTGGTGGCTGTCGAACCTCTCGCCCATGGGATCGATGAGCTTGATGTTGTTGCGCTCGAGGGCTGCCTGGAGCTGGCGCTCGGTTGCGGCGATCCCCTCGACCAGGTTGCGCAGCGCCTCGTCCTGGGCCAGCGCCTCCTTGGGCACGGCAGCCAAGGCCCGGGCGAGATTGTCGGCCACCGGCAGGATCTCCTTGGCCAGAGGCGCGACGGCATAGCGCGCGGAATCCTCGCGCTCGCGCTGCACGCGTCGGCGCGTATTCTCGGTCTCTGCAAGGGCGCGCAGTAGCTGGTCCTTCAGGCTGGCGGCCTCGGTGCGTGCCTTTTCCAGCTCGGCGACGAGATCCAATTCGCCGGTTGCTGCCTGCTCCATTCCCTCGTCCGACATGCGTTCACCATTCCATTCCGGCGGATTTCCGGTCGACATTCCTGAAGTCTCCGTTTCTTAGCCGATCATTCGGCCGATCAATTGGGCGGTGTAGTCCACCATGGGTATGACCCGGGCGTAGTCGATGCGGGTCGGGCCGATAACGCCCACCGCGCCAACGATGCGCTGCTGGCCATTGCGATAGGGCGCTACCACGAGAGAACAGCCGGAGAGGCCAAAGAGTTCGCTCTCGGCACCGATATAGATCTGCACGCCTTCGGCTGTCTCGGCCGCTTCCAGCAGCCGCGCCAGGGCTTCCTTCTTCTCCAGGGCCGAAAACAGGGTGCGGATGCGCTCGAGATCGCTGAGCGCCGTCACATCGTCGAGAAGCTGAGCCTGGCCGCGGATGATGAGGGCGCCGCCCGTGGGGGTCCAGCTGGCAAGCCCGGCCTCCACCACTTTCTGGGTCAGAAGATCGAGCTCGGCGCGCTGGGCCGAGAGCTCCGTGGTGATGGCAAGCTTGGCCTCGGCGATGGTGCGCCCGACGAGGCGCGCCGAGAGGAAATTGCTCGCCTCGATGAGGGAGGAGGCGGGCAGGCCCATGGGCACGTCGATGATGCGATTCTCCACCAGCCCATCGTCGGTGACGATGACGACCAGCGCCCGGCCCGGTCCCAGATGAACGAATTCGATATGGCGCAGCGCCCGGTCCGACTTCGGCGCCATGACCAGCCCGGCGCAATGGGAGAGCCCCGCCAGCGCGTCGGTGGCCTGGGCCAGGACATCCGGCAGGCTGCGGCCGACGGCAGCGCATTGCCCCTCGATGGATTGGCGCTCGGCCTCGGTCAACCGTCCGAGCTCGAGAAGCCCGTGGACGAAGAGCCTGAGGCCCAGATCCGTCGGCAGGCGCCCGGCCGAGGTATGGGGGGCAAAGAGAAGGCCTGCGTCCTCCAGATCGGCCATCACATTGCGGATGGTCGCCGGCGACAGCGCCATGCCCAGCCGGCGTGAAATCGTGCGCGATCCGACAGGCTCGCCGCTCTCGACATAAGCGGCGACGATATGGCGGAAGACCTCGCGCGAGCGCTCGCTAAGGTCGCGCACGGCTGGTGGGGCAGACGATAAGACGTTCATGGGCTGGGTCGAATGTAGTGAGCGCCCCCCCTCAGGTCAACGAAAGGGGCGGGAAGGATCCGGCCGTCAAGGGCCCCGCCATCTGACCGGCCCCGGCGCTGGAGTTCCGCCCGCCGCCGGGCTAGTTTCGCGCCGTCAGCAAGAAAGGAACTTCCGATGCGTGCCAATGGACGTGCGGCCGACCAGCTGCGCCAGATCCGCCTGGAGCCGGGCGTCAACAAATATGCCGAGGGCTCCTGCCTCGCCCATTTCGGCGATACCCAGGTGCTGTGCACGGCCTCGGTGGAGAATACGGTGCCGCCTTTCCTGCGCAATTCCGGCCGCGGCTGGGTGACCGCCGAATACGGCATGCTGCCGCGGGCGACCGGCACGCGGGGCAACCGAGAGGCGGCGCGGGGCGGCCAGAGCGGGCGGACCCACGAGATCCAGCGCCTGATCGGCCGCAGCCTGCGCGCCGTCACCGACCTCGCCGGCTTCGGCGAGCGCCAGGTCAAGATCGACTGCGACGTCATCCAGGCCGATGGCGGCACGCGCACTGCGGCCATCACCGGCAGCTATGTCGCCCTGGCGCTGGCCTTCCGCTATCTGCAGCAGATCGGCGCCGTGACCAAGCTGCCGCTGGGCGCCCAAGTCAGCGCCATCTCCTGCGGCATCGCCAAGGGGCAGCCGGTGCTCGACCTCGACTATGATGAGGACAGCACCGCCGAGGCAGATGCCAATTTCGTCTTCACCAGCGATGGCGGCATCGTCGAGATCCAGGGCACCGCGGAGCAGAAGCCCTTCGCCGAGAAGGATTTCCTCGCCATGCTGGCCCTCGCCCGCAAGGGCTGCGTCGAGCTGGCCGGGATCCAGCGCCAGGCGCTCGGGCTCGGCTGAGCATGGCACGGCATTTCGAGGGCGGCCGGCTGGTCATCGCCAGCCACAATCCCGGCAAGCTGCGGGAGATCGCCGAGCTGCTGGCGCCCTATGCGGCCGACTGCGTCTCGGCGGCCGAACTCGGCCTGCCCGAGCCCGAGGAGACAGCCGAGACCTTCACCGGCAATGCGGAGCTGAAGGCGCTGGCCGCGGCACGCAGCGCCGGGCTGCCCGCTCTGGCCGATGATTCCGGCCTTTCGGTCGATGCGCTGTCCGGCGCGCCGGGAGTCTTCTCGGCGCGCTGGGCCGGGCCGAAGAAGGATTTCGCCATGGCCATGCAGCGGGTCGAGCGCCAGCTCGGCCCCGATGCCGACCGGCGCGCCCATTTCACCTCGGTGCTGTCGCTGGCCTGGCCCGACGGCCATGTCGAATCGTTCGAAGGCAAGGTCGAGGGCCGCCTCGTCTGGCCGCCGCGGGGCGACCGCGGTTTCGGTTATGACCCGATCTTCCTGCCCGAGGGGCGCAGCCAGACCTTCGGCGAGATGGACCCCGCGGGCAAGCATGAGATCAGCCACCGTGCCGCGGCCTTCCGCCTGTTGATCGCCGCCTGCTTCCGGAGGTGAGCGACACCATATGAGGCGGGTGGATCAAGATCCCGGCTTCGCCCTCTATGTGCATTGGCCCTTCTGCCGGTCGAAATGCCCCTATTGCGACTTCAACAGCCATGTGCGCGAGCGCATCGACCAGGCACGCTGGCGCCGGGCCCTGCTGGCCGAGCTCGATCACTATGCGGCCCTGACCCCGGGTCGCCGTGTCACCAGCATCTTCTTCGGTGGGGGCACGCCCTCTCTGATGGAGCCGGCCACGGCGGGGGCTGTCATCGAGCAGGCGGCCCGGCGCTGGACGATGGACAGCGATGTGGAGATCACGCTGGAGGCCAATCCGACCTCCGTCGAGGCGGCGAATTTCGCCGCGCTTGCCGCGGCCGGCGTCAACCGGCTGTCGCTGGGCATCCAGGCCCTGGACGATGGGGCGCTCCGCTTCCTCGGCCGCGGGCATAGTGCCGAAGAGGCACTCGCGGCCTTGGCGCTGGCCCGCCGGCATTTCCGGCGCTTCAGCTTCGATCTGATCTACGCCCGGCCCGGGCAGACGGAGGCCGATTGGGCGGCCGAGCTCGAGCAGGCCCTCGGCCTCGCCGGCGAGCATCTCTCGGTCTATCAGCTCACCATCGAGGAGAACACGGCCTTCGCCGGCGCATGGCGGCGCGGCGATTTCACCCTGCCGGAGGAAGAGCAGGCGGCCCGGCTCTTCGAGATCACGCAAGCGCGGCTGGCGGCCGCCGGGCTACCCGCCTATGAGATCTCCAACCATGCGCGGCCGGGCGCCGAATGCCGCCACAATCTGGTCTATTGGCAAGGCGGCGACTACGTCGGCGTCGGTCCCGGCGCCCATGGCCGGGTGACCTTGGACGGCCAGCGCTATGCCACCCGCCAGCATCGCGCCCCCGAAGCCTGGCTCGAAAAGGTCGAGGCGGCCGGCCATGCCAGCGGCGAGCGCCGTTCCCTGGGCAGCGAGGAACGGCGGGACGAGCTTCTGATGATGGGGCTGCGGCTGAGCGCCGGTATCTCGAGGGAGCGCTTCAAGCTCGTCGTCGGCCAGGAGATCGAGCAGGCGCTGGGGCCGGAGCACCTCACCTTGCTGATCGAGGGGGGTTTCCTCGAGCTCGACGCGGCCGGCCTGCGTGCGACAGGCGAGGGCCGCCAACGCCTCGATGCACTGCTGCCGCGACTCTTGGCCTGAGTCGTTATCCTCTCCCGGGACAGGTCGCGACAGCGACGGTCGTGCGCTACGGGGACCTAGTCCCCACTCTTGGTGTCGACATCGACGATAGCCGCGACGCTGACGTGGCTCGCGTCCTTGGCCGCGATCGTGGCCGTATCTGCGACGTTGACCTGGCTCGCATCCATGGCGGTCACATCGGCGGTATTCGCGACGTCGACCTGGCTCGAATCCGTGGCGGTCACATCGGGGGTATTCGCGACGTCGACTTGGCTCGAATCCATGGCGGTCGCATCGGCGGCATTCGCGACGCTAACCTGACTTGCGTCCATGGCCGTGACATCCGCGATGCCCGAAAAGTTGACCTGGCTCCTGTCCTCGGCCGCGATATTGGTCGCGTTTGCGAGATCGACGTCGCTCGCGTCCATGGCCGTGATATCGGCGCTATCCGCGACGTTCACCTGGCTCTTGCCCTCGGTCGCGATATTGGTCGTGTTTGCGAGATCGACGTCGCTCGCGTCCATGGCCGTGATATCGGCGCTATCCGCGACGTTCACCTGGCTCTTGCCCTTGGTCGCGATATTGGTCGTGTCCGCGACATCGACCTGGCTCGCATCCATGGCCGTGATAT
>DATHQQ010000719.1:0-14165 GCA_035482595.1 Verrucomicrobiia bacterium | reverse complement strand
CGCCTGGCGCCACCGCATTGACCCGGACGCCCAAGGCGGCGAACTCCACCGCCATTTCGCGAGTCAGCGCCGAGAGTGCCGCCTTGGAGGTGCTGTAGGCCGAGCCGGCGAAGGGGTGGATGGCATGGCCGGCGATGGAGGTGATGTTGACGATCGTCCCCTGGCCGCGGTGAAGGGCCGGCGCGAAGCCGCGGGCAAGCGCCAGCGGCGCGAAGAAATTGAGCTCAAAGACCCCGCGCCAGGCATCGAGCGCGCCGTTCAATATGCCCAGGCGCTCCTTGAAGGCCGTCTTGGGCGAGACCGCCGCATTGTTGACCAAGGCGTGGAGCGGCGCCCCGGCGAGCGCCGCATTCGCCTCGGCTACGAATATCTCGACCGCCCGCGGATCGGCGAGGTCGACCGTGATATGCCGGTTCCAGTTCGGATCGCGCCGGCATTCGTCCGGCACATCCTCCCGGCTGCAGGTGATGATGCGCCAGCCCTCCTGGCTGAAGCGCTTCACCGTGGCGTGGCCGATACCGCGGCTGGCGCCGGTGAGGATCAGGGTCTTGAGGCCGGCCTCGCTCACACCGATGCCCCCATCCTCAATGCGCCATCAGGACCGGTATGGTCGCCTGGGCCAGGACATCGCGGGTGGCCCCGCCCAGGATCATCTCCCGCAGCCGGCTATGGCCATAGGCGCCCATGGCAAGCAGATCGGCACTGGCCTTCTGGGCATGCTCCAGGATCGCATGACCGACGGACTGGTGGTGATGCAGCTCGAAGCTCTCGACATCGGCCTTGATGCCGTGAAGGGCGAGATAGCCGGCAAGCGCCTCGGCGGGCGCGCGCTTGTCGGTGCCCGGAGCCGACAGGATGGTGACGGCTTCGGCCTTGGCGAGATAGGGAAGCGCCATGCCGACGACCCGGCTCGCCTCCGCGCTGCCGTTCCAGGCCAAGGCGACGCGGCGGCAAAGGCTGGGCGACACCGTCGCCGGCGGGGCCACCAGAACGGCCCGTCCGGTGTCGAACAGCGCGACATCCAGGCTCGCCGCCGTCTGGCCGTCCATGCTCTTGTCGGGCCGGCCGAGCACGATCAGATCGGAGAGGCGCCCGGCCGCGGCCAGCACCACCGGCTCCGGCCCCGATTCCAGCCGCCAGGAGATCTTGGCGCCGCCGCGGGCCGCGATCTTCTCATAGGCCGCCTTCGCCCTGTCGGAGCGCTGATCGACGGCCTTGGACATCGCATCCATGACCTGCTCCACCATGGCCCCCGACATGCCCTCGCCGACGATCGGAACCAGGGTCGCCGGATCCGCCTGCACATGCAGCGCCTGGACCTGGGCGTCGAACAGGCCGGCCACGGCCAGGCCCGCCTCGAGCGTCGCTTCCGACAGCGGTCCGCCGTCGACCAGGACAAGGATGGATTTCGGTGTCATCGCCTTCTCTCTCCCTCATTGCCGCGCGATTGAGAACCAGGCTGGGGCGGCGGCCACCCGCAAGCATAGACATATATCAAGCAAGGCGGCGACACCGCCCCGGCATCAAGCAAAGCGGCGACCGCGCGCCGCATCAAGCAAAACGGCGGCCCCGCTCCTGGACCCCGGCGGGGTCCTCGTGAATGATGATCTCCGCCCCCGGAAACTCGATCAGAATGGCATCCTCGACTTCGTCCGACACGGTATGCGCCTGGGTCAGGGGCATAGCGCCGTCGAGTTCCAGATGGAACTGGATGAAGGTCGCCTGGCCTGAGGAGCGCGTCCGAAGATCGTGCAGATCGCGCACCACCGGGTTGGCGAGCGCGATCTCCCGGATGCGGCGCCGCGCGGAATCGGGAAGCTCCCTGTCCATCAGCAGATCCAGGGAGCCCCGGGCAATGCGCCACGCCGTGTACAGGATAAAGACGCCGACGAAGGCGGCAAAGATCGGATCGGCCAGCGCCCAGCCGAACTGCCGCCAGAGCAAAAGCGCGGCGATGACCGCGCCGTTCACCAGCAGGTCGCTGACATAGTGAATCGAATCCGCCCGGATGGCGACGGAGTTGGTCACCCGGATGACATGGCGCTGATAGAGGACCAGCAGGAAGGTGGCGGCGATCGAGAACACCATGACCCCGAGGCCGATCCCGCTGTTCTGAATCGCCGAGGGATTGACGACGCGATTTCCCGCCTCCACCAGGAGAAAGAGGGCCGAGCCCGCGATGAAGGCGCTCTGCCCCAGGGCGGCCAGCGGCTCCGCCTTGCCATGGCCGAAGCGGTGCTCGGCATCCGCCGGCACCAAAGCCGTGCGCACCGCCACCAGATTGACAAGGGAGGCGGCGGCGTCGAGCAGGGAATCGAGCAGCGTCGACAGCAGGCTCACGGAATCGGTCATGAGATAGGCGAAGAGCTTGGCGCCGATGAGGATGGCGGCGACGCCGACCGAGGCGTAGGTCGCCCGACGCATCAGCCGCGCCGACTCGCTTCTGCCCGCGGCGACCTCGCCCATCGGCAGGGGTGCTCCGACCGTCACGGGTAGAGCCTCTCCGTCGTCCAGCCCTCGCCATCCCGGAGATAGACCAGGCGGTCGTGGAGGCGGAAGGGGCGATCCTCCCAGAACTCGATGCGCCGGGGCTGGACTCGGAAACCCGACCAATGCGGCGGCCGCGGCACGGCGCCGAGCCCGAACTTCGCCGCAAACTTCGCCGCCCGCGCCTCCAGGGCGTAGCGGCTTTCCAGGGGCCGCGACTGCTCCGAGGCCCAGGCCCCGATCTGGCTGGAGCGATGGCGGGTGGCGAAATAGGCATCCGCCTCCTCGGACGTCGTGGAGGTCACCTCGCCCTCGACCCGGACGCTCCGGCGCAGCGACTTCCAGTGGAAGCAGAGAGCGGCCATGGGATGGGTCTGGAGGTGCTCGCCCTTGCGGCTCTCGTGGTTGGTATAGAAGACGAAACCTCGTGGATCGGCTTCTTTCAGCAGGACCATCCGCACGGCCGGCATGCCGTCAGGCCCGACGGTTGCGAGCGCCATGGCATTGGCGTCGTTCGGTTCCTTCGCCTGGGCCTCGCGGTACCAGGCGTCGAACAGCTCGAAGGGTTCGGCAAGCGGGTGATGGGTCATGACCGGGATCGCGGATTGACTGCCCATGTTAACCTACCTATCTAAGGTTCTGCCATGATCCATGCGAGCGCCGACGGGATCTTGTGGGCAAGCTCGGTGGTTGGTTCCGGGGGTTCGGCTGTCGGGGGCCGGCTTGCGAATCTTGTTTTAATCCAACGACGTAGCGACGGAGAGGAATCTCGGGGCGGCGCATGCGCGATCCTTATGAAGTGCTTGGAGTCCCGCGCAGCGCGAGCGCCGAGGACATCAAGAAGTCCTATCACAAGCTGGCGAAGAAGCTGCACCCTGACCTCAACCCGGGAAACAAGAAGGCTGAGCAGTCCTTCAAGGAAGTGTCGGCTGCCTACGACCTGCTGAGCGACACGGACAAGAAGGCCCGATTCGACCGCGGCGAGATCGATGCCTCGGGCGCCGAAAGGCAGCAGCAACCCTACTACAAGACCTATGCGGAAGGTGCCGAAGGCGCGCGATATCGGCGCTTCGACGGCGACGAAAGCCCCTTCGCCGACGATCTCTTCGCCGACATGTTCCGCGGGGCCAACCGCCAGGGCTTCCGGGCCCGCGGCGCCGATGTCTCCTATACCCTGGAAGTCGATTTCCTGGAGGCGGCCAATGGCCTCACGCGCCGGGTGACGCTGGCCGATGGCAAGACCCTCGACGTCACGATACCGCCGGGCACGGAGGACGGCCAGACGCTGCGACTCAAGGGTCAGGGCCAAGCGGGAATCGGGGGCGCAGGTCCGGGCGATGCCTTCATCGAGATCCATGTCAAGGCGCACCCCTTCTTCACCCGGGTGGGCAATGACGTCCACGTCGAGCTGCCGGTATCGCTGCCCGAGGCGGTGCTGGGGGGATCGGTCAACCTGCCGACGGTCGATGGCAAGGTGGCACTGAAGATTCCGGCGGGCTCCAACACCGGCACGGTGCTGCGCCTCAAGGGCAAGGGCATCCCGGGCCAGGCGAACCGCCAGCGCGGCGATCAGCTGGTCAAGCTCAGGGTCGTGCTGCCGGATCAGATCGATCCCGAGTTGAAGGAATTCATCGAGCGCTGGGGCAACACCCACGCTTATGACCCCCGCAGCAAGGCAGGATTATCATGAGCTGGCGCCTGGTCGAGGTCGTCTCCGAGTTGTCGATCGATGCGACGGTGCTGCGCGGCTGGATCGAGCAGCGCTGGATCCGCCCTACCGATTCGGAGGGCGAGCTGCTGTTCGACGAGGCGGATATGGCCCGGGCTCGGCTCATCCGCGAGCTGAAGCATGACCTTTCCGTGGGCGACGAGGCCATGCCCGTGGTACTCCAGCTCTTGGACCAGGTCTATGCCCTGCGCAAGGCCCTGGGCGACCTCAGCCGCGCCATCAAGGCCTGCCCCGAATCGGTCCAGCGGGCGATCGCCGAGAAGCTGAAGGAGAGCTGACCGGCAAGACTCCGTCCGCAGCGGCGGCGCGTTGACCGCCTGCCTCGATGCTGTAGGATGCCCGTGCGGCTTTTAGTTTGTTTTCAAATGCTTTAGCGGGGTTCTCATGAGCGATCGGAGCGGGCTTATGGCCGGCAAGCGGGGCTTGGTCATGGGCGTCGCCAACGACCGCTCCATCGCCTGGGGCATCGCGCGGGCGGCCGCGGCCGAGGGTGCGACCCTCGCCTTCACCTACCAAGGCGAAGCGCTGCTGAAGCGGGTGAAGCCCCTGGCCGATCAAGTCGGGGCCACTCATGTCCTGCCGTGCGACGTCAACGACGAAGCGAGCATGGACCAGGTCTTTGCCGCTTTGGCCGCCGATTGGGGCAGCCTCGATTTCGTCGTTCATGCCATCGCCTTCTCCGACAAGGAGGAGTTGAAGGGCCGCTATGTCGAGACGACGCGCAAGAACTTCGCCGTAACCATGGATATCTCCTGCTTCTCCTTCACCGCCGTCTGCCAGCGGGCGGAGAAGCTGATGCCCAATGGGGGCAGCCTGCTGACCCTCACCTATTACGGCGCCGAAAGGGTCATGCCGCATTACAACGTCATGGGTGTGGCCAAGGCGGCGCTGGAGGCCAGCGTGCGCTATCTGGCCGCCGATCTGGGCGTGCAGGGCATCCGGGTCAATGCCATCTCCGCCGGACCGATCAAGACTTTGGCTGCCTCGGGCATCGGCGATTTCCGCTATATCCTGCGCTGGAACGAGCTGAACTCGCCCTTGAAGCGCAACGTCACCACCGAGCAGGTCGGCGGGGCGGGGCTCTATCTGCTGAGCGACCTGTCCCAGGGCGTCACCGGAGAGGTGCATCACGTCGACAGCGGCTATCACGTCGTCGGCATGCTGCGCACCGACGCAGTGTCGGAGGTCAGGGCGATGCTGCAGAACTACGATCCGAAGGACTGAGGCTTGTCGCACAACAGCTTCGGCCACCTCTTCCGCTTCACGACCTGGGGCGAGAGTCATGGACCGGCCATCGGCTGCATCGTCGATGGCACGCCGCCCCGGATCCCCCTGTCGGAAGCCGATATCCAGCCCTGGCTCGAGCGCCGCCGGCCGGGCCAGTCGCGTTTCGTCACCCAACGCCGCGAAAGCGACCAGGTACGCATCCTGTCGGGGGTCTTCGAAGGGCTGACCACCGGCACACCCATCAGCCTGTTCATCGAGAACGAGGATCAGCGCTCCAAGGATTACAGCGAGATCAAGGACAAGTTCCGGCCGGGCCATGCCGACTACACCTATTGGGCCAAATACGGGCTGCGCGACTATCGCGGCGGCGGGCGCTCCTCGGCGCGGGAGACGGCCAGCCGCGTCGCCGCCGGGGCCGTCGCCCGCAAGGTCATCGAGCATGTGACCGGCAAGCCCGCCCAGATTCGGGGCGCCCTCATCCAGATCGGATCGCAGGCGATCGATCGCGGCCGCTGGGAATGGGCGGAGGTCGACCGCAATCCCTTCTTCTCGCCCGATGCCGCGATGATCGAGCCCTGGAGCAATTTGCTCGACGGGCTGCGCAAGGGCGGGTCTTCCACCGGCGCCATCGTCGAGGTCGTCGCCAGCGGCCTGCCGGCGGGGCTGGGAGCGCCGATCTACGGCAAGCTCGATGCCGATTTGGCCAGCGCCATGATGAGCATCAATGCGGTGAAGGGCGTGGAGATCGGTGCCGGCTTCGCCGCGGCGGCGCTGACCGGCGAGGCCAATGCCGATGAGATGCGCATGGGCAATGAGGGGGTCACCTTCGCCTCCAACAATGCCGGCGGCATATTGGGCGGCATCTCCTCGGGCCAGGACATCGTGGTTCGCTTCGCGGTCAAGCCGACCAGCTCGATCCTGACCCCGCGCCACACGGTCAATACCGCGGGCGAAGACACCGAGATCTCAACCAAGGGCCGCCACGACCCCTGTGTCGGGATCCGCGCCGTGCCGGTGGGGGAAGCCATGATGGCGATCGTGCTGGCGGATCATCTGCTGCGCCACCGCGCGCAGTGCGGGTAGGCGGGCCCGTCTCTCTTCCTTCCGTCATTCCCGCTTTCGCGGGAATGACGAGGAGGGAGACAGCCGTCCCGCCTGATCGAAAGCTGCTCTACCGCCGAAACACGCCCACCAGCTCCAGATGCGCCGACCAGGGGAACTGGTCGATCGGGAGGAGGCGCTCCAGGCGAAAGCCGCCGTCGATCAGGAGCCGTGCATCGCGCGCGAAACTGCGCGGGTCGCAGGAGACATAAACTGCCAGATCGAGGCGCGAGGTCGCGATGGCGGCCGCCTGTGCCCTGGCGCCCGCCCGGGGTGGATCCAGCAGCACGGCATCGAAACGATCGAGCTCCCCCGCCGTCAGGGGAACCTGCGCGAGATCGCGGCGCTCGGCGACGACGCGCCCGCCGAGCCCTCGCGCAGCGGCGGCAAGGGCGTCATGAGCCGCCGCATCGCCTTCCACCGCCTGGAGCTTCGCGTCAGCCGCCAGCGCAAAGGTGAAGGTGCCGCAGCCGGCATAGAGATCGGCAATGCGCTTGCGCCCCTTCAGCAGGGTGGTCACGGCCCGGACCAGGGCCGCCTCGCCGAGGGCGCTCGGCTGCAGGAAGGCACCGGGCGGCAGGGCCACCTCGATCCTGCCGAAGAACATCCGCGGCATGCGGCGCTGCAGCAGGAGCTCGGCATCGGTGCCGAGGCTGATCCGTGCCAGATCTTCGGCCTCGGCCAGATCCATCAGGGATCTGCGGCCAGCGCTCCCGGTCCCGTGGCGACGCTGCAGCCAAAGATCGATGCCGCTCTCGGTCTCGGTCACCATGGCATCGACACGCTCGCCACGCCGCAGGACCGGCAGCAGCGCCCGCCGCAGGGGCGCCAGGAAGGCCTGAAGCTTCGGCGTCAGCAGGAGGCAAAGGGAGAGATCGACGATCCGGCTGCTGCCGGCGGCGTTGAAGCCGAGTATGACTCTGTCGGCCGTCGCCTCGGCGGCAAGAACCGCTCGCCGCCGGCCGCCAGGCGGCAGGACCACGAGGGGCGCCACTACCGTTTCGATCCCTCGGCGGGCGAGCGCGTCGGCCACAAGCCCCTGTTTCCAGCGGCGATAGGCCGCCGGCGTCAGATGCTGCAGGGCGCAGCCACCGCAATCGGCGAAATGGGGACAGGGCGCCTCGGCCCGGCCGGTGCCATCAGCCAGGCGCTCGAGGATGCGGGCGCGCCAGCCGCCCTCGCCTTCGCCCTCCAGCCGGATGCGTAGGCGGTCGCCGGGGGCGGCGTAAGGCACGAAGACGGTGTGTCCCTCGAGATGGCCGATGCCGTCGCCTGCGAGCCCCAGGGCCGTGATCTCGATCTCGGCTGCCGCACCGGCTTCCAGACGGCCTGCGCCGCGCATGCCGGAAGACTTCGGCGAGGGGGGCAATGACGGCAATGATTCTGTCCCTTCTATCCTCTGGCGCGGCGGCTATCATAGCCCGAGATGCGCGCCCTCCGAATCACCGGCAAGATCCTCCTCGTCCTGCTCGCCATCCTCGGCGGGCTGACGGTGGTCCTCGCCGTGACGGTCGGCCTGGCCGTCAACCATTTGACCCGGCTGACGGCGGCGCCCACGCCGGCGCAAGCCGTGCTGATCTTCGACCTCGGCAACGGCGTCATCGACGCCCTGCCGGACAGTCCTTTGGCCCGCGTCGCCATGGAGCGGACGGTGACGCTCCAGGATGTGCTGCGCGGTCTCGATGCCGCGGCGGCGGATAGCCGGGTCAGGCTCCTGCTGCTGCGGCTGGGCAATGCCGGGATCGATTTCGTCCATGCCCAGGAGCTCGCCGATGAGATCGCCCGCTTCCGGCGCTCCGGCAAGACGGTGATCGCCTTCACCGAAAGCTTCGACGAGGGCGGGGAGACCAACAGCCGCTATATCCTGGCGGCGGCGTCCAGCGAGATCTGGATGCAGCCGTCCGGCAGCCTGTCGCTCGCCGGCGCCGTGCTGCAGACGCCCTTTCTCAAGGATCTCCTCGACAAGGTCGGGGTGACGGCGCGCATGGACCATCGCGAGGAATACAAGGGCGCGATGAACAGCTTGACCCAGACCAGCATGCCGGCCCCGCAGCGGGCCAATATGCAGGGCCTGGTCGATTCCTTGACGACCCAGCTGACCGAAGCCCTTGCCCGCGGCCGGCATATCGCACCAGCCGAGGCCGGGAAGCTGGTGGCCGGCGGACCCTATAGCGGCGAGGCGGCCAAGGCGGCTGGTCTCCTTGATGGTCTGGGCTATTGGGACCAGGTCCAGAGCACAGCGCTCCGCCGGGCCGGTGATGATGCCAGCACCGTCGATCTCTCCGACTATATCGCCCGCCTGCCCGATCCTCCGCGCGGCACACCCAAGATCGCCGTCATCTACGGCATCGGCGAGATCAGCCTGGGACGCGGCCGCAACGCGCCTCTGTTCGGCAAATCCGGCATGGGGTCGACGACCGTGGCCGATGCGCTGCACGACGCGGTGGATGATTCGAAGATCGCCGGGATCATCTTCCGCATCGACAGCCCCGGCGGTTCCTACACCGCCTCCGACACCATCTGGCGCGAGGTGGTCCGGGCGCGCGAGCGGGGGAAACCGCTGGTGGTCTCCATGGGCAGCGTCGCCGCATCGGGCGGCTATTTCGTGGCGGCTCCGGCGGCCACCATCGTCGCCGAACCCGGCACCCTCACCGGCTCGATCGGCGTCTTCGCCGGAAAGTTCGTCGTCAAGGACCTGCTGGCCAAGCTCGGGATCAATGTCGACAGCGTGGCCGGCACGCCCAATGCGCTGGCCGAAAGCATGACGACGGATTACACGCCCGAACAATGGGCCGCCCTGGAGCGCGAGCTCGACCGCATCTATGACGATTTCATGAGCAAGGTCGCTGCCGGCCGCCATATGGACAAGGCCGCCGTCCATGCCGTCGCCAAGGGCCAGATCTGGACCGGCGCCGATGCCAAGGCACGGGGGCTGGTGGACGAGCTGGGCGGGCTGGCCACGGCGACAGCGGCGGTGAAGCGGCTGGCCAAGATCGACGCCGACGCCGCCGTCGATCTCGAGCAATATCCCGCCCCCTCCAACGATTTGCAGAGCGCGCTCTCCAGCCTTGCCGGCGGCGGCAGCGAAAGCCGGTCGCTGGCTATGGCCTTCGCTCGCCTCGCACAGCTGGCGGCACCGCTGGTCAACGCCGTCGAGAGCTGGGGCGAGCCCGGCGATCACAGCCTGCGGGCACCGCTGCCCTAAAAGGCTCCATCCAATAGCTTACGGGTATGGCGCGCGATCATGCGCTCCTCGTCGGTGGGAATGACCCAGGCCTGGACCCGTGAACCGGCTTTGGTGATCTCTGGCCCATGCCGGCTGTTGGCCGATTCGTCGAGATCCAGCCCCAGCCAGGCCAGGCCGGCTGAGACCCGCGAGCGGATCTCCGCCGAGCGCTCTCCGATCCCCGCGGTGAAGACGATGCCGTCGAGCCCGCCGAGAACGGCCGCCAGCGCCCCGGCCTCACGGATGATGCGATAGACGAAATAGTCGACGGCCAGACGCGCGGCCGGCGCATCGACGGCCAGCAGGTCGCGCATGTCGTTGCTGAGGCCCGAAAGGCCCTTCAGGCCGCATTCATGATAGAGGAAACGCTCGAGACGGGCGGCATCCCAGCCCTTCCTCACGAGATAGAGCAGCACGCCGGGGTCGAGCTGCCCCGCCCGCGTCCCCATGGGCAGGCCATCGAGCGCCGTGAAGGCCATGGTGCTGTCGATGCTCCGACCCGCCTTCAGCGCACATATCGAGGCGCCATTGCCCAGATGGGCCACGATCACCCGGCCCGCCGCGAGAGCGGGAGCGACCTTCGGAAGCGCGCTCGCGATGTATTCGTAGGAGAGCCCATGAAAGCCGTAGCGGCGCACGCCCTCCTCATAGAGCGCCTCCGGAATGGCGAAATGATCCGCAACCGCGGGATGGCCGCGGTGGAAGGCGGTGTCGAAGCAGGCGACCTGGGGCAACTCCGGCAGGCGTCGGCGCAGGATCTGGATCGGGGCGAGATTGCTGGGCTGATGCAGGGGCGCCAAAGGGATCAGGGCCCCGATCCCGGCAATGACCGCATCGTCGACGAGGATCGGTGCGGTGAAGCGGGTGCCGCCGTGGACGACCCGATGGCCGACGGCCGACGGCATCTCGCCGCGAAGCTCCTGCGTCAGCCAATCGAGGACATGATCGAGGGCGGCAGCGGCATCGCCGAGTTCCTCTGCCGACCAGCTCTTATCGATCAGGCTCCGCCCATCCTTGCTCTCGGCAGTGAGATGGGGATTGGTGCCGATGCCTTCGATCTCTCCCTTGAGCCGTCGCTCGAGCCCCTCCCCGCCTTGCGTCGCAAAGAGCTGAAATTTGATGCTCGAACTGCCGGCGTTGAGGATCAGGATCGTTTCACTCATGTCATCCGTCCAATGGCTTCGCGTCGCGGCGGAGACTGGGTGAGTCACGCCAAGGCCAGAAAAATACCCATAATTCCAGAAGCATACACTACGGCTCGTTGATGCCGAATGAAGCTTGAGGGGCTGGCCGGGACCAAGATGGAGCCATGATCCTGCGAGTGATGCTAGGGTGCTAGCGCCATGCGGCTAGAGCGAATCATACCCCTCCTCGGCCAGCTCCGCGGCTACCGGGCAGCCTGGCTCGGCGCGGACCTGCTGGCCGGTCTTTCCGTTGCCGCCGTCGCTTTGCCCACGGCCATCGCCTATGCGGCGATCATCGGCCTGCCGCCGCAGACGGGGCTCTACGCCGCCATCCTGCCGCCGGTGGGCTACGCCCTCTTCGGCCCCTCCCGGCAGCTCATGGTCGGCCCGGATACGGGGACCTGCATGATGGTGGCCAGCGCCTTACTCAGTCTGGGCGTGGCGGGAGGCGACCAAAGGATTGCGGTTGCCGCGGCCTTCGCCATCGCCGTGGGCCTCGCCTGTATCGTCGCCGGCAGCCTCGGCCTCGGCTTCATTGCCAATTTCCTCTCCAAGCCCGTGCTCATGGGGTTCCTCGCCGGCGTGGCGCTGGACCTCATCCTCAGCCAGCTCGGCAAGATGACCGGCCTCGCCATTGCGGGCGACGATCCCTTCCATACCCTCGCCGATCTCGGGCTGAAGCTGGGCGGTGCGCATCTTCCCACGATGGCCCTGGGCCTGGGGCTGCTCCTACTGTTGCGCCTCTTGCGCCGCCTGGCGCCGCGCCTTCCCGGTCCCCTCGTCGCGGTCGCGCTCGGACTCCTGCTGTCCCGCGCCTTCGATTTCCAGGCGCTGGGCGTGCAACTCGTGGGCGGTATACCGCGCAGCTTCCCGGTCTTCGCGCTGCCGCTACCCCTGAACCTCGACCTCGACGATTTTGCGCTGGCCGTGCTCGGCATCCTCCTGGTCAGCTTCAGCAGCGGCATCGTCACGGCGCGAAGCTTCGGCCTCAAGAACCGCTATGACGTCGACGCCAACCGCGAGCTGATCGGCTTCGGCGCCGCCAATATCGCCTCCGGCCTGTTCGGCGGCTTTCCGGTCACCAGCTCGGATTCCCGCACCGCGATAAACGACGCCGTCGGCGGCAAGACCCAGCTCGCCGGGCTCGTTGCGGCTGCAGCCCTCATGGCCGTCGTGCTCTTCTTCGGGGAAGCGCTGGCCGGGCTGCCCGTCGCCGTCCTGGGCGCGGTCCTCATCTCCGCCGCCCTCGACCTCATCGACACTCCAGGCTTTCTTGTCCTGTGGCGCCTCAGCCGGATCGAGTTCCTGTTCGCCGTCATCGGAGTCCTGAGCGTGCTCAGCTTTGGGGTGTTGAAGGGCGTCATCCTCGCCGTCCTGGCCACCCTGACGCATCTGGTCTGGATCGCCTCGCAGCCACGCGATGCCCTGCTCGGGCGCATCCCGGGCCGCGAGGGCCTCTACAAGCTGCATCGGCATCCCGATGCCGCCCCGATCCCGGGCCTCACCATCTATTTTCCGGAAGGATCCCTCATCTTCTTCAATGCGGAATATGTCAAACACCGCCTGCTGGCGAGCGTGACCCGGTCCCCGTCACCGCCTCAATGGCTGCTGCTGGATGCCGGCGCCATCGGCCTGCTCGACACCACGGCGGTCGACGCGTTGGAGGACGCGCGCGCGAGCCTCGCGGCCCGCGGCATCCGGCTGGCGATCGCGGAGCTGCACGGCCCTGCGCGCCGAATGGTCAGGCGCTCGGGTCTGGCGGAGCGACTCGGGCCCGGCATGATCTTCCATTCGGCCGAGGAGGCCGCCGATCTCTTCGAGGCGCGCCGGGCCGAGGCAGCAGGCCTGCAAGCGGATGGCGGGGCGGGGCCGGCCTGAGTTTGCCGCCTCGCTCCGGCGCCCCGTCGCTCCTGCCTTGCCTCGCTCCGGGTGCGATGTCATTCTCCGATGCAACTTCTCGGCTCAACGAGAAGGGAATCCGTGGGGCGCCTGATGCGATTGCGGCGAACATTGGCTTCGCTGACGATGCTGTCCATGGTGATGGCGCTGGTTGCCTGCTCGAAGGAGGAGCCAGCGCCGCCGCCGCCGCCCCGGATGGTGCGCGCCGTCAAGGCCGAGTTGAAGGCGGCCGAGCTGGGTGGAAGCGCCACCGGCGTCATCGAGTCGCGCTACAGCGCGCCCGTCGGCTTTCTGGTGGGGGGGCGGCTCATCGAACGCGCCGTCGACATCGGGGCGATGGTCGCGAAAGGCGATCTCCTTGCCCGCCTCGATCCGGCGGATTTTCAGAACAAGCTGACCGCGGCCCAATCCCAGGTCAGCGCCGCCCAGGGCGACGTGGCCCAGGCAGGCCCTCAGGAACAGCGCCAAAGATCCCTGCTGAAACAGGGTTATACGACCCAGGCGGCCTATGATCAGTCGCTGAATGCGGTCAACTCCGCCAAGGCGCGGCTGCAGGCGGCGCAGGCCAACCTCCGCCTGGCCCAGGATCAGGTGGCCTATACGACCCTGAAAGCCGATACGGACGGTGCCGTGACCGCCGTCGGCGCCGACCCCGGCCAGGTGGTGCAGGCGGGGCAGATGATCGTCACCATCTCCCAGCTCAGCGCGCGCGAGGGCGTCTTTTCGGTGGCGGAGCAGATCGCCACCCAAGTGCCGGTCGGCCTGCCGGTCAGCGTCGCGCTGCAATCCGACCCGAGCGTCAGCGTCAACGGCGCGGTCAGAGAGATCTCGCCCCGCGCCGATCCGGTGACCGGGACCTATACGATCAAGGTGGCGCTTCCCGACGCGCCCGATGCCATGAGGCTCGGCGCCGTCGTCATCGGGACCGTCGAAGCCCAGGGCGATGTCGTCGCGGTGATCCCCTCCACGGCCCTCTTCGACACCAATGGCCAACCCACGGTCTGGGTCGTGTCGCCCGGCGAGATGACCGTAAGCCGCCGGCCGGTCACGGTTGCGCGCTTCGATGCCGATACGGTCACGATTTCGAAGGGGCTGAAGACCGGGGATCTCGTCGTCACCGCCGGCGTCAACTCGCTTGCCGAGGGCCAGAAGGTGAGACTGCCCCAGGATCTGGCGAAGTAATGGGCTTCAACCTTTCGGAATGGGCGCTGAAGCACCGCTCCCTGGTCGTCTTTTTCATGATCATCTGCGCCGTGGCGGGCGCGATGGCCTATACGAAGCTCGGGCGCGAGGAAGATCCGGCCTTCGCCGT
>DATHQQ010000718.1:0-13844 GCA_035482595.1 Verrucomicrobiia bacterium | reverse complement strand
ACGACCCTGCCGCTGTCATAGGCGACGCCGCCGCCCAGCAGCTTGTCGCTGTCCACATCCTTGGCCACGTCCACATGCCAGATCTCGGCGCCCGTATCGGCGTTGAGGGCGGAGACCCGGGATTCGGCATCGATGGCATAGACGCGCCCGTCGGCGACCACCGGCTCGGACAGGATCTTCTGCTCGGAATCCGCCGCCGCCCCGATGCTTTTCGTCCAGATCACGTGCAGGCTGCCGCCGAGCTGCAGGTGATACATCGCATGGCTGGCATAGCCGCCGGGCTGCGGCCAGTCGGGATTGGCGAAGGGCTCGGGGAGCAGCACCTTCACATCGGCGAGCGTCGGATCGGCCGCCTGGGCACTCGTGATCTGAAGAACCGGGACGCGCTCCCCGGGCAGCGGCTTCTGATAGGTCCCCAGGCCGAGAAAACTCTTCGCCGTCTGACAACCGGAGAGTAGCGCCAGCGTGGCCAGCGCCAGCGCCAGACGGCGCATCAAGCCCCTCCCCGTTCACCGATCCAGCTGAGTATCTGAGTTGCGCGCTGGCGCAGACCCGTGGGGGCGGCCGCATCGTCGGACAGGCTGCGGAAATTCTGCTTGGCCGTTTTGAAATCTCCCTGGCGCAGCGCCAGCAGGCCCTGCAGCTCCAGCGCCGAGGGGTGGAAGGCCTGATCCGGCGCCGCCAAAGGCTGAAGCCTCTTCGCCAGCGCCGCCGGCTCGCCGGTATCGAGAGAGATCATGACCGAGAGAATGGTCGCGAGATCGCGGAAGGGCCGGCCGGTCGAGCCATCGGCGGCAAGATCGTCATAGATCTTGAGCGCGCCGGCTCGGTCGCCAGCCTTCACCTTGAGCGATGCTTCCTCCAGCAGGGCCAGCGGGCGATAACCCCCGGCCTCGGATGCCACCTCCGCCATGGCGGCGGTGGCGGCGCGAAGGTCCTCCTTCATCACCAGATCGATCGCCTGCACATAGGCGCGGCCTTCGGCCTGGCGCTGGCGCTCGCGATAATCCTGCCAGCCGCTGAAGCCCGCCACGGCGATCACCGCCGCGACCGCGAAGGCAATGACGTATTTGCCGTGCTTGCGCCAGGCCTGCATGGCCCGGTCACGACTAAGTTCCTCATCTACTTCGCGAAAAATGTCAGCCACAATATCCTCGGCATCTTGAAGAGCGGGGTAACATAGCGGCTCGGCCCTAGGCTTGCAAAGGCGGCCGGCCCTAAATTCCAGGCGAGATTCAGCAGCTTGCGGCAGGGGTGCGGCGTCGCGGGGGCTGGACCCGGGGGCCGAATGGCGCGAAACTGTTCTCCGTCGCGTCGAGGGAGCTTATCGAAGGCCGATGTCGCAGCTGATCCGACTCGCCGAACGCCGGCCGGTCGCCCGCCATCTCTTCTTTACCCGCGCTGAACTGAACCTTTTGCTTTCGCTCTATAGCCGCCGAGTCGCGGCCGGAGAATGGCGCGACTATGCGATCGATCACCGGCCCGGCATCGCCCTTTTCTCGGTCTTCAAGCACAGCTATGCCCGTCCCGCCTTCGCCATCGCCAAATATCTGAACCGGGACCGGAGCATCGATTACCGGGCCCTGTCGGATGGCCGGCGAATCAAGCAGAGCAAGGACTTGGCCGACGTTCTTCGCGTGATCGAACGACAGCTCCGAGTCGTTTCAGGAATGTGACCGCGACTCGATTCGGCCCTTGCATACCGTCATATAGTAGGTTCAAATGGTGCATCTACTAGATATCGTAGGTGACACCATGGAATGGACAAACGACAGGATCGATGAGCTGCGCCGGCTCTGGGGCCAAGGCCAGACCGCCAGCCGGATCGCTGAGCTCCTGGGCGGGGTCACCCGCAATGCCGTCATCGGCAAAGCCCATCGCCTTGGCCTGCGCGGCCGGCCCTCCCCGATCCGCCGCGAAGAGGGGCAGCCTTCGGCCCCGCGCCAGGCACGGAGCACCGCCCCGGCGACGGCGCTCGCCGATGAGCTGACCCGGGAGACCTCGGCCCCGGTGGCCGAAGCCGCCCAGCCGCTGCCGCCTTTGCCGGCCGAAGCACCGCCCGCGCCGGCCGCGGGCCATGCCGCCGGCAGGACCGTCCGCAGCGGGACCAAGGCCTGCTCCTGGCCCGTCGGCGATCCGAAACAGGCCGGCTTCCACTTCTGCGGCGAGGAAGCCGTGCCCGGCCGCCCTTATTGCGCGGCCCATTGCTCCCAGGCCTATCAGCGCAAGTCCGAAGCCGCCGCCTGATCGGCTCGAGGCGAAGAAAAGAAACGGCCGCCGGCACAACCGGCGGCCGTTTTCGTTTGGGATCCCCGTTCGCGATGACTGCTCGTCATATCTGCGCTTGTCTCACGGCTGGACGCCGCGCGAGCCTCGTGGTCTTTTCGCCCTTTCTCGCTTCGGGATCGGAATTGCTGGCTAAGGAGTCAGTGTATATGGGTGCCCCAGTTCTGTTGGCTCGATTGGGCAGTAGTCGTCACGTGCCTCGTAGCAGTACCAAGGCTGGACAGGCACACTCACGCTACCTCTACCGCTTGGCGCACAGGCGCCAAGAACCAGTGCGAACATCAATGCCAACGCTGCTTTTCTTAACATCCCAGACCCTATCTCAGCGCTCTTTGATCTTTCCCCATGGCAGTCGCAGGGGCAAGCTTCACCGCCGACCATGACGGAGGGGAGAACGAGGAGTTAGGAGGTCGGCTCCTCGCCAGCCAGATCCAGAGCGAAGGCCGCGGCCAGGTCGCGGATCTGGGCCGGGTTCAGCAGGCGGGGATTGAGGCCGCGGAGGAGGAGATGGAGCTTCGCCGTCTCCTCCAGCTCCTCCATGGCGAAGACCGCCGCCTCCAGGGAAGCACCGGCGACGACCGGCCCGTGATTGGCCAGCAGCACCGCGGCATATTTGCCCGCCAGACCGCGGATGGCATCGGCGACCGCCGGATCCCCCGGACGGAAATAGGGCAGCAACGCCATCTGCCCGACCCGCATCAGATAATAGGCGGTCAGCGGCGGCAGGACATCGGCGGGGTCGACCTCCGGCAGCATGGAGAGCGCGACCGCATGGGTCGAATGCAGATGCACGATCGCCCCGACCCCGCGCCGCGAATCATAGACCGAGGTGTGAAGGGGAATCTCCTTGGTCGGCTTGTCGCCGCTGAGCAGACGGCCCTCGCCATCCAGTCGTGACAGCCGGGCTGGATCGAGGAAGCCCAGGGAGGCGTTGGTGGGCGTCACCAGCCAGCCGCCGTCTTCGAGCCGGAGGCTGATATTGCCCGAGGAGCCGGGGGTGAGCCCGCGCTCGAACAGCGAGCGGGCGAAGCGCACGATCTCCTCGCGCAAATGAGTTTCGCTCATCGGCCCGCTTCCAGCATGGCCAGCGCCTTGGCGAAGAAATCGGGCCCGCCGAAATTTCCCGATTTGAGCGCGATGGCGAGATCGCCCTCGCGGGTCGAAAGCGCGGGCACGCCGGGGTCGATCTCCGGTCCGATGTCGAAGGCGGTGAGGCCGAGGGCGGTCACCACGGCGCCCGAGGTCTCGCCGCCGGCGACGACAAGGCGGCCGACGCCGAGGCTGGCCAAGCCCTGAGCGAGGCCGCCGAAGAAGCTCTCGACGCGCGTCGCCACCTCCGCCCGGCCATGGCGCGCATGGGCCCGCTGCACCGCCTCGGGTGGTGCGGAGGAATAGCAGAGCGGCGTCTCAGCCAAATGCGCGCGCATGAAATCCAGCGCAGCCGGTACGGTGATCTCGCCGGCCATGAGCCCCTCGACCTCCAGGGCGAAAGCCGGATGGCCGGCCTTGAAGGCCGCGACCTGTCCCAGCGTGGCCCCGGAGCAGCTGCCCGCCAGCACCGCCGCCGGCCCGCTGCGCGGCTTGAAGGCCGAGCCCTGCTCGGCGAGCCGGCCCCCTTTGGCGAAATTGGCGGCGAGCCCGAGGGCGATGCCCGATCCCCCGGTCAACAGACGCGCGCCGTCGAGGGCGGCGCCCAGCGCCAGCAGATCGCGATCCTCGATGGCGTCCACGACGGTCAGCCATTCGCCCTTGGCCGCGCTCGCCGCCAAAGCCGCGCGGATCGATTCCGCACCTGCGGCCACCACGGGCCAGGCCACATGGCCGACGGGATGGCGGCTCTGGCGTGCCAGCCAGCGCCGGAGATCGGGATCGGTCATGGGGTTGAGCGGGTGATGCTCCATGCCCGATTCCGAGAGCAGGCGATCGCCGACGAAGAGATGGCCCTGGAAGACCCGGCGCCCCGCCTGGGGAAAGGCCGGGCAAACCGCCACGCCCTTGCTGCCCAGCGCCTCGGCCAGGGCTTCGCCCACCGGGCCGATATTGCCCTCGGGCGTGGAGTCGAAGGTCGAGCAATATTTGAAGAGATATT
Organism: Verrucomicrobiia bacterium; assembly: GCA_035482595.1. Classification (GTDB taxonomy): domain Bacteria; phylum Pseudomonadota; class Alphaproteobacteria; order Dongiales; family Dongiaceae; genus DASXQK01. The sequence continues at coordinate 9,469 of DATHQQ010000718.1, read as the reverse complement.
GCTCGGCACCCTGATTCCTCAACCAGTCGAGAGCGGCCAGTGATTGGGCGACCGCCTCGGCCGCGGGGATGGAGCGGCTCTTGAGGGCGACGACCCCGGCCTCGCAATCGCCGGACGCCGCCCCCTCTGGCACGCCGATGAACTGCGTCGTGCGGAAGCCCGTCTTGGCGAGCGTATTGGCGAGGTCGCTGGCGCCGGTGAAATCATCCGCGATGCAGCCCAGCAGCATCCGACATCTCCATTCCCATGATCCACCCCCGCTCCCGACCGGGCGCGCGACCCTATCACGGCGTTCGGCTTTGGTAATTCCCCTCCTTGGCGAAGGCGGGGTGGGATCGTCGCATCGGCAAGCGTGCCGCCTTTTCTCTACCTCGGAAAGACCAGTCGCATTATCGAATCGGTCTGCTGTTTCCTACAGCAGAGCCGCCATGAACAGGATCGCGGAGAGCAGCGGCGCCACCGTCCGCAGGTGATTCCACGCCGTCCAGGTGCTGAGATAGCGCGACCACAGGGTCGTGGCCTCCGGCGTGTTCGGCTGAGCTGCGGCCAGCGCATTGTTCAGCGGGACATTGCAGACCATCGTCACGCCGATGCAGCCGACGAGATAGATCAGGCTGGCGGCGAGGACGAGCTTGCCGCTCGCCTCGCCCCACCAGACGTAGGATCCGGCGGCAAGCGCCAGACAGACGGCGCCGGTGCCGAGAAACGCGATGAAAAAGGCGGGGTTCAACACGGTGATGTTGATGGATTGCATGGCCGCGATCCCCTGCTCCGGCGGGATTCGGCCGAGGGCCGCCATCACGAAGGTGGAGAACGCGAAGAAGATTCCGGCGACGAGACCGCTGCCGATCGCGGCAGTGAAGGTCAGGGCGAAAAGGATGCGCTCAAGCATGATCCATCTCCGCAAAGCCGGCAGCCGCTAGCCACCTTTCCAGGTTTGTCATCATGATGGCCTTTCGATAATATGAGACATGCTCACATTAAGGAATGTGATAACCCCTCATGTTTTGAGAGTCAAGCGGATGAAGGCACGAAATGCGAGATCGGAAGGTTCGGACGGCCGGCTCGCGAAGAGGCGGGCCCCGCCCCTCTCTCCCCGACGCGCGCCGGCCCAACAGCGCAGCCGCGACAGGCTCGAGCGCATCCTGTCGGTCGCCTCGTCTCTCATCGCGGGAGCCGGCAGCGATCTGATGAAGATGAGCGAGGTCGCCGATCGGGCGGGAATTTCGATCGGCTCGCTCTATCAGTATTTTCCCGACAAGAGCGCGATCATCGGCCGGCTGGCGGAGCGCTATCACGCGGCGAGCCGCCGATGCATCGAGGAGGCGCTGGCGGAGGTTCGCAATCTGGAGGGGCTGCAGAAGGCCTTCGCGCAGCTGGTGGATCAATACTACCGGATCTTCCTCGCCGAGCCGGTGATGCGCGATATCTGGTCGGGGATGCAGGCGGACAAGAAGCTTATGGCGATCGAGCTGGCGGAAAGCCGGGCGAATGGCGCGCTGCTCGCCGAAGTCATGACCCGCGTTCATCCCCGCGCGGCGCGCGACAAGATCGTCGCCACATCGCTCCTTGTCTGGCAGCTGGGGGAGGCAACGATGCGCCTGGCCGTCTCCGTCGGCCGACGGGAGGGCGACGCCCTGGTCGAAGCCTTCAAGCGCATGACCTTGCATGCGCTGTCGCAGCCTTGAACCAGCTCTTCCGGCGGATGTTCCTCGGCCGAAGGGCCTCGAATCCCTCAGCGCCGGCGAAATGAATCCGGCGTCGCGATCCGGACTCTAATCACGGCCGCTTCCAATAGATCATGGTCGCCGTCAGCCCGCCATGCGGCTTCAGCGCATAATCCGGAATCATGCCGGCGGCCGTGAACCCCAACCCCTCGTAGAGCCGGGCAGCGCCGCCGTCGACCGCGGTGTCGAGCACCAGGAGCGTTCGGCGCCGCTCGACGGCGGCGCGCTCGGCTTCCCGCATCAGCGCCCTGGCCACGCCGCGGCCGCGATGGCTGACGCGGGTCATCAGCTTGGCGATCTCCGCGCGGTGCGGCTGGTTGGGCGGGCAGTCGAGCAGCAGGGTCACCGTCCCCACCAGCCGCGCGCCATCGAAGGCGCCCAGCACGATGCGCTCGCCGCGGGCAGCGGCCGCCAGCGCACGCTCCCAGAAGGCCTCCGCCGCGTCCCGCGCCAGCGGATGCATGAAGCCGACGGAGCCGCCATTGGCCACCACCTCGATGAGTATCTCGCTGAGCGCGCCCCGAACCGCCGGCGAGCCGCTCAAGGGCGCGATCTCGATCTCGGACATCGGCTAGCTCCGCGCCAGCAGGACGAGATAGGTGCAGGGCACGGCCGTCTCGTTGGCGAGGGTCACCTCGGTCGGCGGGCCGAATCCCAGGCAGTCGCCGGCGCTCAAGACATGCCGCTCGCCCCCCTCGAGGATGACGAGCTTGCCCTTCTGCACCCAGATCGCCTGACGGATATGGGCATAGGAGGAGGCCGGCAGGACCACGCGCTTTCCCGCCGGCAGCTCGACCTGGACGATCTCCAGGGGATGATCGGGCCGGCTGAAGACCTGCTTGCGCCGATAGCCCGTCTCGGGGTCGCGCCAGACCGGCTGGTCGGCGGCGCGGGTGAGCCGCCTGCCCTCGCCCTCCGCCCGCAACAGCAGGCCCGCGAGGGTGAGATCGAAGGCGCCGGCCAGCCGCACCAGGATCACGGCGGTCGGGCTCACCTCCTCGCGCTCGATCTTGCTGATGGTCGCCTTGGACACGCCCGATCGCTCCGCCAGCTCGGCCAGCGACCAGCCCCGCCGGTCGCGCTCCATGCGGAGGCGGCGCGCGATCCGGGTGCCGGGGTCGTCTATTAAAGTAGTCATTCATCTCTTATAATTGACGCCTGCGGACGACACAAGCGCGCGTGATGCCCGCCGGCGGCCCGGCTAGGATAGAGGGCGCACGCCGGCACAACTCGGAGGAGATCGCCGCTTGGCCACATCACTGCCGCAGCTGATCACGCCGGCCGAAATTTCCGCGGCGCAGAAGGCGATCGACCCGATCTTTCTCGCTACGCCCGCGCTCGGCCAAACCCCGCTCGATGCCGCCCTCGATTGCGCGCTGTGGCTCAAGGTGGAGACCCTCAATCCGATCCGCTCCTTCAAGGGCCGCGGGACCGAGGCCCTCTTCGCCAGTCTCGAGGACATGCCGAAGGCGGTGGTCGCGACCTCGACCGGAAATTTCGGCCAGGGCGTGGCGCGCGCGGCGGCGCGCCGCGGCGTGGGCGCTACCATTTTGGCGCCCAGCGGCTCCAACCCCCTGAAACTCGAGGCGATGCGCCGGCTGGGCGCCGAAGTCCGCCTGGTCGCTCCCGGCGATGGCGACGGAAAGGATCTGGCCGCAACCATCGCTCGCGAAACCGGCGCCATGCTGATCGAGGACGGCGCCCATCGCGAGATCGCGGCCGGGGCGGGCGTCATCGGGCTCGAGCTGACCGAGGCCGGCATCCGGCCCGAGATCGTCGTGCTGCAACTGGGCGATGGCGCGCTGGCCGGCGGCATCGGCTCCTGGTTCCGCGCCGCTTTGCCCGAGACGCGCATCATCGGCGTGGTCGCGGCGGGCGCCCCCGCCATGATGCACTCCCTGGCGGCGCGGCGCATCGTCCGGACCGCTGGCGCCGACACCATCGCCGACGGCATGGCGATCTACCGCCCCATCGCCTCGGCGGTGGCGCAGCTGCAGGAATGCCTCGACGAGGTTTTGAGCGTCGACGACGACGCCATCCTGGAGGCGGCGCGCCTGCTGCTGCGCAAGACCGGCCTGCTGGTCGAGCCCTCCGGTGCCGCCGGCATCGCGGCCATCGCCGCCCATCGCGACAGATTTGCTGGCCGCCGGGTCGCCACCGTGCTCACCGGCAGCAATCTGACGGCGGCGTTCCAGCAGAGCCTCATGGCGGCACGATCCGGCGCTCGCGCGCTGTTGCATTCCATCCGGGGAGCAGGGAGAATCCCGCCATGAGCGAGGCCGGAAAGCGGTACACGGGCGGCTGTCTCTGCGGGGCCCTGCGCTATGTGGCCGAGGGCGAGCCGCTCTTCGCCGGCCACTGCTATTGCGCCGATTGCCGGAAGGCGTCCGGTTCGGGGTTCATCCCCTTCATGGGATTTGCCGGCAGTGCGCTCCGCATCAGCGGCGCGGCCAAGCCCTTCACATCGAAAGCGGCAAACGGCGGGGATGCGGTGCGCAATTCCTGCCCCATCTGCAGCAGCCTCGTTTTCGGCGGCGAGCTCGGCAAGGACAATTCCTTCACGATCTATGCCGGCTCGCTCGACGACCCGTCCGCCTTCCATCCCACCGTCGCGATCTTCGCCCGCAGCCGTCCGCCCTGGGTGGTCATCCCGCCGGGGCTGAAGGTATTCGAGCGGATGCCCTCCGACGAGAACCCGCGACAGGGCTGAGGCAGCGCCCGTTGGCTTGGTGGCCTGCGAGCGAAGGGTCAGCGCCGAATCCGGCGGCCGGACACATCATATGGGGTGATCCACCCTCCGCCCGGGCCGAAACCTAGCGGCTTGTTCCCATTATGTTCTCGTGCTTCGATCACCGTCCACAGGCGGTGCCCATCGATGCAAGAGATGCCCTCCCCCACTTTGCGCGACGCCACCCGGGGCAGCGGAAAGGTCTGGGCCTTCTGCCTCAACTGCGGCCATGGCGAGAGGTTGGATGCCTGGCAGCTCGCCCGGAGCGTCCGGCGCAATATGACCATGACGGAGGTCGCCCGCCGGCTGCGCTGCGCCCGGTGCAGCCATCGCGAGGCTTTGGCCGTGGTTGATCCCGCGCCCCCGCCGTTGCGTGAGCCGCGCTGATAGGAGACAAGAGACGCCATGTGCAATCTCTATTCCATGACCACCACCCATCAGGCGATGCGCCAGCTCTTCCGGGTGCAGAGCGGGATCAATCAGCTCCATCTGCCGGGGATCTTCCCCGACCATCAGGCGCCGATCATCCGTCGGCGCGAGGATGGCGAGCGCGAGCTGATCTCGGCGCGCTGGGGCATGCCGACGCCGCCGGCCTTCCGCAAGACGCCCATCGACCGCGGCCAGACCAATATCCGCAATCTGCAATCGTCGCATTGGCGCGCCTGGTTGGGGCCGCAATTCCGCTGCCTTGTGCCGGCCACATCCTTCTGCGAGCCGACGGATCTGGCGGATCCCGTGACCGGCCAGAAGGTCTGGACTTGGTTCGCCCTCGACGAGCAGCGGCCTCTCTTCGCCTTCGCCGGCATCTGGTGCCGATGGACCGGCACCCGCGGCACCCAGAAGAACCCGGTCGAGGGCGAGCACACCCTCTTCGGATTCCTGACGACGGCGCCGAACGACATCGTCAAACCCGTCCATGCCAAGGCCATGCCGGTGCTGCTGACGACGGCGGCGGAATGCGACGCCTGGCTCGAGGCCGCCCCGGCCGAGGCCATGAAGCTGCAGCGGCCGCTGCCGGACGGGCAGCTGAAGATCGTCGCGCGAGGCGAGCGGGAAGACCCGCCGCCCGCCAAAGCACCGGAGCTGCCCTTCGCCGCCGGTCTCAGGGCACCGTAAGTTTGGTAGTTTGCGGCCTCGCTTCAGCTCCAGGGAGCATTCCCTATGACGGCGATCATCGTACCAGCTCGAGAAGGCCGCGCCGCCGTTGTGCCGGCGGGTGCCCGGATCCGGGTGACCACGCCGAAGGGCCACCAGGCCGCCGATTTCTTCGCCTTCAATGGCGCGAACATCCGCGAATGGCTGTCGCCGCCCCATAGCTGGGTCACGACCTTCTCGGTCAAGCCCCGCCTCGGTGATGTGCTGATCTCGCGTTTCCGCCGGCCCATGGTCAAGCTGGTGGCCGATGGCGCGGCGGGGTGTCATGACATGATGATCGCGGCCTGCGATCAGTTCCGCTACGAGTTCTTCGGCCACCAAGGCCCGCATGCGAGCTGCGCGGAAAACCTCCAGCTCGCGATGCGCCGCCTCGGCCATGAGATCGACGTCATCCCCCAGCCCGTGAATTTCTTCACCAATACCCACATCGAGCCCGACGGCCGCCTGGTCTCCCCGCCCAATCCCGTGGCGCCCGGCGCCTATGTGGAGCTGGAGGCGCTCATGGATCTGATCTGCGTCGTCTCCTCCTGCCCCTTCGATCTCAACATGCAGGGCTGGGAGATCAACGCCGGGACCGAGATCACAGAGCTGGTGGTCGAGGTCAGCTCGCCCTAGACCCTGGCCGTCTCGAGCCGCGACCCGATGAAACATCCGGACCAACGGAATTTGCGACCTACGACATGCAGAGACCGGAACGGGTGCGCCCTATTGGAACGGCGGCGTGTCCGGCACCGTCTCCTGCGAACTATTGAAGGAAGCCGGCAGCGACGGGATCGGGCAGTAGCGATAGCGCATAGGGTCGTCTCCGGGGCCAAGGACGATGGTGTGGTCGTCCGGAATGACCAGGGTCAGCTTGCCCGAGCTCTTCGAGCCCGTGCTTGTTTCCTGGCACTCATCAGTCACGGTGAAGACCCTGCCCTCCCGGGATACTGACATGATCGTGCAGAGCTGATTTCCGGATTCGAAGCGGTCGCCCATGATCTGCAGCATCCCCGCCATATAGGCCTCCCCGCAGGGCACCTCGGCATCGAGGTAGAAGCCGTCGTGAAGGGGCAGCGGATGCCCGGTGGTTGCGGCTTCGGACCGTGCCAGCAGCGCCGCCGTCACGAGGGCCGCCGCGGAAAGAGCCGTTCGGGTGCTCATTGTCCTGATCTTCCCTCGCCTTCCCGTCATGAACTGGCAGCCCGCACGTCGCCAAGCTACCACAACCGCGGATCAGCGGGTCTGCTCCTTCAATCGCCATGGCCGGAACCTGAAGGTCCCGGCCCCGCGCAATCTCTAGCCTCTGAGGAAGGCCAGCAGGTCGGCGTTGATCGTATCGGCATGGGTCGTCGGCATGCCGTCGGGGAAGCCCTGATAGGTCTTGAGCATGCCCTTCTTCAGGAGCTTCGCCGACACCGGGCCGGCCGCGATGCAAAACTGATCGGCACCCCTCTCAGCGCCGATCAATGCGCTTGCAGACCCCTCTTCTTCCTCAGCTGGTCGACGCGCGAAAGGAACAGTCCGAGAATCGGCGAGGTATTGGTCTTGTTGTAGCCGATGACGAGATCGATCGTCGGGGCCTCGCCCTCGAGCGGACGGCTGGTCACGGATCGCGGCAGGAAGTTCTTCGCATAGGCGGGCAGGAGCGCCACGCCCCGCGTCGATGCGATCAGCGACATCGCCATGGCCAGGTTGTCGACCCTGTGCGCTGGCCGGAGATCGATCCCCGATCGTCTGAGGTAGTCGTCGATGACTCGCTGGAGCGTGGGGGCCGTGCTCGACATGCCGATGAAAATCTCGTCCGCGATGTCTTGGAGCGCGATCGTGTCCTGCGACGCCAGGCGATGATCGCTCGGCAGGGCGACGACGAGCGGCTCCTTGACGATGACCCTGTAGTCCAGATCGGGCATTTCAGCTTCGGGACGCATGAAGGCCAGGTCGAGCTTCCCCCTCAGCAGACCCTGCGCAAGCTCGGGGGAATACTGGCTTGAGATCGAGACCTCGATGCGGGGCAGCTCGTCTCGAAGGATGTGCATGACCGCCGGAAGCCAATCCACCTCTTGTCCCGTCAAGAATCCCAGGGCGAAGGTCGGCTTGGCGGGATGAGCGGCCCGCCGCGCCGCCTCGACGGCCGCCTCGACCTGCACCAGGGCCGACCGCGCATGGTCGAGAAAGGCTCGGCCGGAGTCGGTCAGCTCGACGCCGCGCGCGCTGCGGACCAGCAGCTGCACGCCGACCTCATGTTCGAGATCCCGGATCTGACGGCTGAGCGAAGGCTGGGCCGTATGCAGCCGTCGTTCCGCCGCCACCGTGAGGCTGCCTTCCTCGGCGACCGCGACGAAATAGCGAAGATGGCGCAGCTCCATGCCTCGGCCCATGCCTGCGAGGTATGGTACCCAGCCTACAAAGTATTTTTCCACCGCGCAACGAGCGCCCAGATCCTTGATCACCAGAGGATGGGAAGCCCTTTCACGGCGAGTCGGCACGATGCCGCGCCGATATGGCTTCCGCACTCGAAACAATGGATTGAACAAGGAGGTCGAACATGAGCACGCCTGTCGTATTGATCACCGGTGGACTGACCGGCATCGGGCGCGCCGCCGCCCTCGCCTTCGCCAGGAAGGGGGCGAAAGTGGTCGTTGCCGGCCGGCGTGACGAGGCCGGCAAGGCGCTCGTCGAGGAGCTGCGCTCGTTGGGCTCGGAAGCCGAGTTCATCAACGCCGATGTCCGCAAGGAGGGTGACGTCCGCGCGCTGGTCGATAAGACCGTCGCGCGATTCGGGCGTCTCGACGTCGCGGTGAACAATGCCGGCACCGAAGGCCAGGTCGGCCCGATCACGGACCAGACCGCGGAAAGCTATGCCGCGACCTTCGACACGAATGTTCTCGGCGTGATCTTGAGCATGAAGCACGAGGTGCGGGTCATGCAGGGACAGGGCAGCGGCAGCATCATCAACATCTCCTCGACCTACGGGCACGAGGCCGCGGCCGGGGCCTCCATCTATGTTGCCAGCAAGCATGCCGTCGAAGGCATCACCAAATCGGTGGCGCTTGAGATCGCAAAATCGGGGATCCGTGTGAATGCCGTGGCGCCTGGCCCCACGGACACCGGCATGCTGACCCGCTTCACGGGCACGGCCGAGAACAAGGCGGCTCTGGTGACGACCGTTCCGATGGGTCGCCTCGGCCTTTCGGCGGAGCTTGCCGACGCGATCGTCTTCATCGCGTCGGACGAAGCCTCGTTCATCACCGGTCATATCCTCAACGTCGACGGCGGCAAGACCGTCAACTGATCCTGTGCGGGTGCGGAGGCTCGCTTCCGCGCCCGCTCAAGGGTTGTCGATGGTTCGGGCACCGCTTCGCCGCCCGGCGATGAGCCTCAGCCAAGGCGCCGAATGGACGACGCTCATCAGCAAATACATCGGAGCCATTCCGCTCAGCGGTGACGCATCTTGCGCGGCCCCGCACAGCATCGCCATTTGCCCGCTTCCGAGAACGGCCGTCAGCAGCGCCATGATGGCGAAGGCCGGCGCGGCCGCAAGGCAGAGCCACTCGGCGGCGCCGAGGGTGCCCGGCTTTCCGCTGTCATGAGGGATCGTGCCGGAGGCTTCCGCGCGGCCATAGGCCTCGCTCATGTTCTCTCTCCCAAGTGAAGCAGGGTCGGGCGATGAGGAATCCGGAGACGAAGCTCCGGATTCCCCTGTCCCACGCGACCGGACGGGCTCCTATCTGCCCTCGGCGCGCCTCAGCCGGCCGCCTGACGGCGCCCATCCGGCGCCACCGGGCCGTCCTTTGCGTACTCGTCGTGGCGGCGCCACCAGACGCCCGCCTCGTTGCGCCCCAGGGGTGCTCGGTCCAGCCACTGATACATGCCCCAG
>DATHQQ010000717.1:0-3357 GCA_035482595.1 Verrucomicrobiia bacterium | reverse complement strand
CATGGCCGGTGCGGCGGCAGCGAAGCAGGGCTCGAGCGCGGAATATCCGGCCGGCACCGGCAGCTCGCCGGCATGGCGATAGGGAATGAAATAGCCGCGGGACTTCATGCCGAGCAGCGTCGGAAGGCCGAGCGCCAGGCGCCGGCGATAGACGCGCGCGCGATCCGGCTTGCTCAAGGGCTCAGCGTCATGCCTTCGCGCGCCACCAGGCTTCCCGGCCGCGCTCTCTCGAGCGCCTCGGCCTGGCGATCCATGAACCCATCCTTGTGGCTGGGGTCATGGTGGAAGGCGACGAAGGTCTTCACCCCGGCCGCATCGGCGAGCTTCAGGCCTTGCGCCCAGGTCGAATGGCCCCAGCCGGCAAAGCGCGGATATTCCTCCTCGGTATACATGCTGTCGTAGATGAAGAAATCGGTGCCGGCGATCAGCGCCAGGATGTTCTCGTCGACGCCTTGTCCCGTATGCTCGGTATCGGTCACGTAGCAGATCGATTTCCCGCCATATTCGATGCGATAGCCGGTCGCCCCGTTGGGATGGTTCAGCGGCGCCGTCTTCAGCACCAGGCCCGGTTGCAGCCGCAGCGTCTCCCCGGCGCTGAAATCGTTGAAGATGGTCCGCGAGGGGAAGATCTCGATCGGCACCGGGAAGAGCGGCGGCACCATCATGGCGCAGATCGCATCGCGCAGGCGCTGATCGGGGAGGAGATGGCCGGCCCAGAAGCGGATGTGGTTGGCCTTGTCGTAGAGCGGCTTGAAGAAGGGGATGCCGACGATATGGTCGAGATGGCTGTGGGTGAGGAAAAGATCGATCTCGAGCTTGCCTTCGGCCTTCAGCTTCTCGCCCAGGGGCCGGAGGCCCGTGCCGCCGTCGAAGACGAGGACATGAGGCCCGCAGCGCACCTCGAGGCAAGAGGTATTGCCGCCATAGCGCTCGTAGTCGACCCCCGGGCAGGCGATGCTGCCGCGCACGCCCCAGAAGGTAACGGAAAGTTCACCGGACATCCGACGAACAGTACAGAAACCCCCGGACTGGGCAAGCGCGAAGCCCCGCTAGGCCGCGAAGCCCCACGAAATCCCGAAGCCATTGCATCGGCTCGGCAAAACCGTCAGCCTTGGCGGCCTTTGGGGAAGCCGCATGCAGCGTGAGCGAACCGACTGGACCGGCGTCGCCTTCGGCATAACCTTCGCCTGCCTCGTCGCCTTCCAGCAGTTCAAGCTGCCGCCGGTTCTGCCCGGCATGATCGTCGCCTATGGCTGGGACCGCACGCTCGCGGGCGGCTTCATGGCGGTCTATGCCCTCGCCGGCCTCGCCTTCTCCATACCCATCGGCCGCGCGATGCAGCGCCGCGGCATATTGGGGCTGCTCTTCGCGGCACTTGGGTTTTTCATCATCGGCAATTTCCTGACGCTGGGCTTTCCCAGAGCGGGGCTGGTCGTACTGCTGGCCCGCGGGCTGGAGGGTATCGCCTTCGCCATCGGCGCCATCGCCGGCCCGGCGCTGGCCAGCCGCAGCGCCACGCGCGGCGACCTGGGATTCGTCACGGGGCTGATGGCGGCCTGGATTCCCATCGGGCAATTGTTCGCCACGGGCCTGGCCCTGCTGCTGGCGAGCTGGCAGATGCTCTGGCTCGCCGGCGCCGGCGCCACCGTGCTGCTGGGACTCTGGGCCCTGACACTCCGCCGCCACGATGCCTTCGCCACGCCCGGCGCGACCGAGCGCGCGCAGGGACGCACGAGCCCGCGCCAGCGCTATGAGCTCCTCGCGGCCGCCTCGATCTTCCTGCTCTGGTCGATGCAATATTTCGCCTATATGACTTGGCTCCCCCAATATCTGGTCGAGGTCATGGGCCTGGACAATATGGGGGCGACGGCGGCCTATGCGCTGCCGGTAATGGTGCTGCTCGGATTCAACATATTGACGGGATTCCTGCTGGGCGTCGGCGTGCCGCTGGCCGCACTTCTGCTGAGCGCGCTGCTCTCCCAGGCCGCCGTCTGGTGGCTGATCCCCTATTGCCAGAGCATCGGCGCCGGCACGGCCCTGCTGGTGCTCTACGGCATCGGGGCCGGCGTCACGCCGACCTGCCTCTTCGCGCTGCCGGGCGCGATCATGGGGCGCGCCGGCGCCCCCACCGCCTTCGGCTTCATCATGACGGGCCGCAATATCGGCGTGTTCCTGGGGCCGATCCTGCTGGCGGAGGCCACAAAGCTGCTCGGCGGCTGGAGCGTGGCCTGGCCGCTGTTCGGCAGCACGACCCTGGCCGCCATGGCCGTGGCGGGCCTCCTCGTGTTGATGCTGCGGATGAGCCGGAGCGTGCCCGCAAGCTAAGCGACGTTCAGGGTACCAGGCGGTACCCGCCGGGCTCGGTCACCAGGATCTCGGCCTGGGTCGGATCGCGCTCGATCTTCTGGCGCAGGCGATAGACATGGGTCTCCAGCGTATGGGTGGTGACCCCGGCGTTGTAGCCCCAGACCTCGCCCAGCAGCGTGTCGCGCCCGATCACCCGCGAGCCCGCGCGGTAGAGATATTTCAGGATCGCCGTCTCCTTCTCGGTCAGGCGGATCTTCTTCTTGCCGGTCTGGTCGAGAAGCATCTTGGCCGCGGGGCGGAAGGTGTAGGGCCCGATGGTGAAGATGGCATCCTCGCTCTGGGCATGCTGGCGCAGCTGGGCGCGCAGCCGCGCCAGCAGCACGCCCATGCGGAAGGGCTTGGTGATGTAGTCGTTGGCCCCGGAATCGAGGCCGAGGATGGCATCGGCATCGGTGTCGGCGGCAGTCAGCATGATGATGGGGGCCGAGACCCCCGCCCGGCGCAGCAGGCGGCAGACCTCGCGGCCGTCCATGTCCGGCAGGCCGATGTCGAGGAGCACGGCGTCGAAGCGCTCCTTGCCGGCGACGTCGAGGGCGCCCTTGCCGGTATCGGCCTCGCGGCAGTCGAAGGATTCCACCAGGCGCAGCTGCTCGGCCAGCGACTGGCGCAGCGCCTTGTCGTCATCCACGAGCAGGAGACGCCGGTTCGTCGCCGGACGGTCCATCGCAGCAGAGGTCATTGAATCGCCTCGCCGTTCACCCGAGCCAGCGCCGGTCTGGCGCGCCGTCAGGGTTGGAAATGCATGCGCAAGGTGAGATAACACCCCCTGCCCGCCGGGCGCAAGCCGCCGTTCCCGCTGCGTTTTGCCACGCATCCCGTCCTTGCGCGCGCCTGGGTGAGGCGCTTAGCTGCTTTCGAGTACCCGAAATGCCCGACCACGCCCCAGAGAGCACGCCCCGTGGCGCCGGCGTCGACAAGCCGACGCGCCGGACCCTGGCCGCCGTCGACCGCGCCATGGCCGAGCTGCGCCGCGGCGCGCCGGTCCTGGTG
>DATHQQ010000716.1:0-2153 GCA_035482595.1 Verrucomicrobiia bacterium | reverse complement strand
CAGAGCGGCGCTGGCGAGCACGGTGCAATCGGTCCCGACGTCGAAGCTCTTGCCCAGCTGCTCCAGCCGCTGGGCGGCGTTCACCGTATCGCCGATGAGGGTGTAGTTCACCCGCCCCGGCGCTCCCACATTGCCGACGATGGCAAGCCCGGTATGGAGGCCGATGCGGATGCGCACCGGCGCCAATCCCTTCTTGGCCCGGCGCCGGTTGTCGCGGGCCAACGTCTCGGCGATGCCAAGGGCCGCACGGGCCGCATGCAAGGCGTGATCGGGGTCGGAGACCGGCGCGCCCCAGAAGGCCATGACCGAATCGCCGATGTACTTGTCGATGGTCCCATGCTCGGCTTCCACATGCCGTCCGATCAGGCCGAAATGTCGGTTCAGGAAGTCGGCCAGCGGGCCCGGCGCGTGGCGCAAAGCGATGCGCGAGAAGCTGACGATGTCCGTGAACATCACCGTCACCTCGCGCTCCTCGGGCTTCAGCTCGCTACGGGCGGATTCATGCAGAAGCTGGCCGACCAGGGCCTTGGGCACATAGGTCTCGAACCAGCGCAGCGCCGCCAGCATGCTGTCCCAGGCCCGGCCGGCGGCGTCGAGCTCGCGGAAGGGACTCCCGCCGGGCCGGTGGGTCCCAGAGAAGTCGAAGGCCGAGACCGCGGCCGCCGCCTCGGCCAAGCGCTTGATCGGCCGGGCCAGGCTGCGGCCCATCAACAGGGCGAGGATCACGGCGACGGCGAGAATGCCGCCGGCCGCGATGGCGGCATAGAACAGCCGGTCAAAGACTCCGTTCACCGCGGTGTCGGGGAAATAGATGCCGAAGGTCCAGGGTTGGGCGCTGAAACGCTGCATCTGGTCCAGCAACACATAGTAACTTTGACCCTCCACGCTGACGCGGCGGATCCAGAGGGGGAAGCCGTTGAATCTGTCCTGGACGACGACGCTGCTCTCCTGCGGTGACCACAGGGCCTGCAGCACTTTGTCGGGCAGCTCCGTCCGCTGGAGCTCGGAGTGCGCGACCGTTGGCTTGAAGCCGCCATGGGTGAGGAAGGGATGGGCAACGACGCCGTCGCCGGCGTTGAGGATGAACATGGTGCTTTGGGGATCGCCGCTTTCGATGAGGCGTGAGAGCTCTCCCACCGGCACGGTGGCGAGAACGACGCCCGCGAGCTTGCCGTCGCGGCGCACCGGCGCCATGACGCTCAGGAAGCTGACACCCAGCTCCGGCACATAGAGGACGGGATTCCATTGGAGGGGGGGCTTGTCGACGGAAGGCTTAATGCGCTTGGCCGCCTCCATGAGCTCCAGGGCATAGGATTTCTTGGCGATGCTGCCCGAGATGCTGTCGATCTTGTCGTTCTCTTCGCGCCGCATCCTGACCGAGGACAGGTCCGCGCGTACGAAGGCGAGGCCATCGATCTGTGGTGCCGCACCCAGCGAACCACGCAACAGCGTCTCGATGCGCGAATCGTCGTCGAGGGAGATGCTCCCATCGCGGGAGAGCTGGGCGGCGAGGAAGGTGACATCATCGGCCGCGGGGGTCAGATAGCGGTCGATGCGGGCTCTCGCCGCCTCGCGGCCCTGCACGGCCGCCTGCTTCAGAAGCTGCTCGGTGTTCGTCCGGGCGGCAAGGATGGAGATCAGCATGACCGTGATCACTGCCACGGCCACGAGTCCGCTGAAGCCCACCAGCAGGGTGGCGGTGATCGGCAGCTTGGCCCGGCCCAGCAGATGCCAAGCCTTGCGGGGCGGCGGCGGTTCGGGGCTCATGGCGGACCGATCATCCGGCGGATGGGGAAAATTATCCAGCCTTCCGGAAGGGCCGCTATAGTGGCGCCCGTCTTTTACCCGGAGGGATTCCATGGACGACGGCGCGCTTTACCCGGAGATCGAGCCTTTCGACAGCGGCATGCTCGATCTCGACGGCCGGCACAAGATGTATTGGGAGCAGAGCGGCAATCCCAAGGGCGTGCCGGTGGTCTTCCTTCATGGCGGGCCGGGTGCCGGGGCGGGGCCGGCCCATCGCCGCTTCTTCGATCCGGCCCATTATCGCATCGTCATCTTCGATCAGCGCGGCGCCGGCCGCTCGCTGCCGCTGGGCGAGACCATCGACAACACCACCGGACATCTGGTCGGCGATATCGAGCGGCTGCGCC
>DATHQQ010000715.1:0-14191 GCA_035482595.1 Verrucomicrobiia bacterium | reverse complement strand
ATGTCGATCTGGCGCATCAGCCCGTCGAGCACGGGATCCTTGTAGACCGACCACCAGGCGGCATTGCTGCCGGCATCCTGGGGCGTGGCTTGCTTCCAGCCGTCGAGCTCCTTATAGGCGGGCGGGGTTTCGGCCGGCGGCCGCTTGTAGTCGGGCCCGACCTCGCAGGCGGTGAGCGCGGGGAGCAAGAGAGCGAGCACTACAGTCGCCATGTGTCGCTTGCCCCTCGCCCCCTTTCTTTCTATTCCCCTCGCCCCCGGAACGGGGGAGAGGGTCAGGGTGAGGGGGTTCTCTATGACAGGCGCCCCCTCACCCCGGCCCTCTCCCCCCTGACGGGGGGCGAGGGGGAAGAAGCTTGCGGGGCGCGGTAGCAGCCAGCTCCAAACTCTTCCGCTCATGCGCCGGCCTCGACGACGGGATGGCGGCGGCGCCAGCGGCGGTCGGTCCAGAAGCGCAGACGGTCGAAATAGAGATAGACCACCGGCGTGGTGTAGAGGGTCAGGAGCTGGCTGACGATCAGCCCGCCGACGATGGAGATGCCCAGCGGCTGGCGCAGCTCACCGCCTTGGCCGAGGCCGATGGCGAGCGGCAGCGCGCCGAGCAATGCGGCCATGGTCGTCATCATGATCGGTCGGAAGCGGAGCAGGCAGGCCTCATAGATCGCATCGCGCGAGGAAAGGCCGCGCCGGCGCTCCGCATCGAGAGCGAAGTCGATCATCATGATGGCGTTCTTCTTGACGATGCCGATCAGCAGGATCACCCCGATGAGGGAGATGATGGAGAACTCCACTCCCGTGACCAGCAAAGCGAGCACGGCGCCGATGCCCGCCGAGGGCAGGGTCGAGAGGATGGTGATGGGGTGGATGTAGCTCTCGTAGAGGATGCCCAGCACGATATAGACGGCGATCAGCGCCGCGGCGATCAGGATCGGCTCGCTGGCGAGGGATTGCTGGAAGACCTGCGCCGTACCCTGGAAGGTGCCGTGGATGGAGCCGGGGACGCCGATTTCCGTCATGGTGCGGTTGATGGCCGCGACCCCGGTGCTGAGCGCGATACCCGGGGCCAGGTTGAAGGAGATGGTGCTGGCGGCGAAGAGCCCCTGATGGTTGACGGCGACCGGCGTGCTGCCCGGCGCGAAATGGGCGAAGGCGGAGAGCGGGACCATGGTCTCGACCTTGGTCGTCACGGCGGAGCCGGTGGAGGCCGAGCCATGGCCGGTCGAGGCGATGGAATTGGTCGCCTGGTTGCGCGCCGCATCGCTGGCAACCGCCGCGGCGACGGCCGGGCTCTTGGCGCCGGCCGTCGAGGTGGTCGTCGTGCCGGCCACGGCATTGGTTGCCTGCACGCCGCTGACAGCGCCGCCGGACGTGCTGACATAGAGATCATTCAGCGTGTCCGGGCTCTCCCAGAAGGCCGGCGCTACCTCCATCACCACATGATACTGGTTCAGCGGGTTGTAGATGGTGGAGACCTGGCGCTGGCCGAAGGCGTCGTAGAGGGTGTTGTCGATCTGGCTGGTAGAGATGCCGAGGCGCTGGGCCGTCTGCCGATCGATGGTGACCTCGGTCTCGAGCCCGCCCTGCTGCTGATCGCTGTCGACATCGGTCAGCTCCGAGACGTGGCGCAGCGCCTCGGCCAGCTTGGGCGTCCATTCATGCAGATCGCCCAGATTGTCGCTCTGCAAGGTGTATTGGTATTGCGCATTGCTCTGGCGCCCGCCGATCCGGATGTCCTGGACCGATTGCAGGAAAAGCTGCGCGCCCGTCACCGGCTGCAGCTCGCGGCGCAGCCGGGTGATGACCTGGTCGGTGGTGAGCTTGCGCTCGGCCAGGGGCTTCAGCTCCATGAAGACGAAGCCCGAATTGGTCTGGCCGCCGCCGGTGAAGCCGACGACGCTGCCGACCGCCGGATCCTTCATCAATATGCCGACGAACTGGGTCATCTTCTTGCTCATCAGCTGGAAGGAGATGCTCTGGTCCGCCCGGATGCCGCCGATCAGCCGCCCCTGGTCCTGCTGTGGGAAGAAGCCCTTGGGCACGATGGTGAAGAGATAGACGTTGAGGAATAGGGTCGCCACGAGCACGGCCAGGACGAGGAGCGAGTGGCTGAGCGCCCAGCCGAGGCTGCGCCGGTAGACGGCGAGAAGCCCCTCGAATCCGGCGCCGAGCGCGCGCGCGAGGCGGCCGGGGCGGTGCTCTGCGGCAGAGGTCAGCAGCCGGGCGCACATCATCGGGGTCGCGCTCAGCGAGACGACCAGGGAGACCATGATGGCGATGGAGAGGGTGAGGGCGAATTCGCGGAAGATGCGCCCGACGATCCCGCCCATCAGCAGGATCGGCAAGAAGACCGCAATGAGCGAGAGGCTCATGGAGATGACGGTGAAGCTGACCTCGCGGGCGCCCAATATCGCGGCCTCGAAGCGGGCCATGCCGGCTTCGACATGGCGGGAGATGTTCTCCAGCACCACGATGGCGTCATCGACGACGAAGCCGGTGGCAACCGTCAGCGCCATCAGAGAGAGATTGTCGATGCTGTAGCCGAGCAGATACATGACCGAGAAGGTGCCGATGAGCGAGACCGGCACCGCCACGGTCGGGATGATCGCGGCGCGCGCATCGCCCAGGAAGGCGAAGACCACGAGGATGACCAGAGCGACGGAGATCAGGAGCGTCACCTCGACGTCATGGAGGGAGCCGCGGATCGAGACAGAGCGGTCATTGGCGACGGTGATGTCGATATCCTTGGCGATCGAGGCCTTGAGCTGGGGTAGCGCCGCCTTCACCGCATCGACCGTCGAGATGATATTGGCGCCCGGCTGCTTGTAGAGGATGACCAGGATCGCGGGCTTGCCATTGGCGAGCCCGGCATTACGCAGATTCTCGACCGAATCCTGGACCTCGCCCACATCGGAAACCCTGACGGCCGCTCCGTTGCGATAGGCGATGACGAGGGTGTGGTACTGCGCGGCGTCGCTCGCCTGGTCGTTGGTATAGATCTGGTAGCGCCGGTCGCCCTCCTCGATGGCGCCCTTGGGGCTATGGGCATTGGCGGCGGACAGCGCGGCGCGCACATCCTCCAGCCCGATCCCGTATTTGAACAAGGCGCGGGGATTGAGCTCGACCCGGACGGCGGGCAGCGAGCTGCCGCCGACATCGACCTCGCCGACGCCGGGGAGCTGGGAGAGGCGTTGCTGGATCACCGTGGTGGCGGCGTCATAGAGCTGCCCCCGGGTCAGGGTCGAAGAGGTCAACGCCAGGATCAGAATCGGCGCATCGGCGGGGTTCGCCTTGCGATAGGTGGGGTTGCTGCGGAGATCGGCCGGCAGATCGGCGCGGGCGGCATTGATCGCTGCCTGGACGTCCCGCGCCGCCCCGTCGATATTGCGGTCGAGGCCGAACTGCAGCACCACCCGGGTCGAGCCCACGGTGGTCTGGGAGGTCATTTCGCTCACGTCGGCGATGGTTCCGAGGTGGCGCTCCAAAGGCGTGGCCACAGTCGCCGCCATCACCTCCGGGCTCGCGCCGGCCATCGAGGCCTCGACCACGATGGTGGGGAAATCCACCTGCGGCAGCGGCGCCACGGGCAGGCGAAAGAAGGCGACGGCGCCGGCCAGTGTGAGTCCCAGGGTCAGCAACGTGGTCGCCACCGGGCGGCGGATGAAGAATTCGGTCGCGTTCATGTAGAGAAGGGGGCCTTTCGGCTTCCCGCGAGGCTTCCCTCGTCCATCATGCCGGAGCTTGTCCGCTGACGCTTGGATTGTAGCCGACAGGCCTTGCTCTCTCTTCCGTCATGGTCGGCGAAGGCCGACCATGACGGTTGGGGGAAAAAGGTCCTCTCGCCGGCCTCGCTCATATCTCCGCCGGCGCCCTTCGGTCGCGGCCGCGGAAGCGCCGGGCGATGCTGTCGAAGGCGAGATAGATCACCGGTGTGGTGAAGAGAGTCAGGACCTGGCTCACGATCAGACCGCCGACGATGGCGATGCCCAGCGGCTGGCGCAGCTCCGAGCCCGTGCCGCCGCCCACCATGAGCGGCAGCGCGCCCAGTAGCGCCGCCATGGTGGTCATCAGGATCGGGCGCAGCCGCAGCAGGCAGGCCTGATGGATGGCCTCGCGCGGTGCCATGCCCTGGTTGCGCTCGGCATCGAGGGCGAAGTCGATCATCATGATGGCGTTCTTCTTGACGATGCCGATCAGCAGCACGATGCCGATGATGGCGATGATGTCGAGCTCATGGCCGGAGACGAGCAGTGCCAGCAGCGCGCCGATGCCGGCCGAGGGCAGGGTCGAGAGGATCGTCACCGGATGGACGAAGCTCTCGTAGAGCACGCCCAGCACGATATAGACCGTGACGATGGCGGCCAGGATCAGCAGCAGCTCATTACCGAGCGCGGCCTGGAAGCTGAGGGCCGCCCCCTGGAAGGTGGTGAAGATGGAGGCCGGCAGGCCGATCTCCGCCTCGGCCGCCTGCACCGCATCTACGCCGGAACCCAGAGAGATGCCGGGGGCGAGGTTGAAGGAGATGTTCGCCGCGGGGAACTGGCTCTGATGGTTGATTTGCAGCGGCGCCGTCTCCTCGCGGACCTTGGCCAAGGCCGAGAGCGGCACCTGGCCGCCGGCCGCGGTGGCGGAGGGCAGATAGATGGCATCCAGCGATTTCAGCGAGTTCTGCAAGGCGGGGTCGGCCTCGAGGATGACCCGGTACTGGCTGGACTGGGTGAAGATGGTGGAGACGATGCGCTGGCCGAAGGCGTCATAGAGGGCGTTGTCGATGGTCGCCGGTGTGATGCCGAAGCGGCCGGCGGTGTCGCGGTCGACCTCGATAAAGGCGGAGAGCCCGTTCTCCTGGCTGTCGCTGGCGACATCCACCAGCTTCGGCTCCTGCCGCAGCCGATCCACCAGCTTGGCGGTCCAGCTCTGGAGCAGCGCGGGATCCGGGCTCTCCAAGGTGAACTGGTATTGCGCCCGGCTGACGGTGGTATCGATGGTGAGGTCCTGCACCGGCTGCAGATAGAGCCGCGTGCCGGGCAGCTTCGCCGTCTCGCCGCCGAGGCGGCGGATCACCTCCAGCACCGTGCTCGAGCGCGTGCCATGGGGCTTCAAATTGATCAGGAAACGCCCGCTGTTGAGGGTGGTGTTCGTCCCGTCGACGCCGATGAAGGAGGTGAGGCTCACCACATCGGGGTCTTTGAGGATGGCGGCGGCGAGGGCTTCCTGGCGCTGGCTCATCGCCGCGAAGGAGACGGATTGCGGCATCTCCGAGATGCCCTGGATCACGCCGGTATCCTGCACCGGGAAGAAACCCTTGGGCACCGCGACATAGAGCAGCCCCGTGACTGCCACGGTGGCGACCGCGATGAGCAGGATCAGGGGCTGGCGGTCCAGGACCCAGACGAGCGCGGAATCATAGCGGGCGGTCAGGCCTTCGAAGAACCGGCGGCTCATCCGGGCGAAGCGGGTCTCGTGCGCCTCGTCATGCCGGTGCAGGAGCTTGGCGCACATCATGGGCACGAGGGTCAGCGAGACGAAGGCCGAGATCAGGATGGTGACGGCGAGCGTGATGGCGAATTCGCGGAACAGGCGGCCCACCACCTCGCCCATGAAGAGCAGCGGGATCAGCACGGCGATGAGAGAGACTGTGAGGGAGACGATGGTGAATCCCACCTGCCGCGACCCGCGCAGCGCCGCCTCCAGCGGCGGGACTCCCTCCTCGAGATAGCGGGCGATGTTCTCGATCATCACGATGGCGTCGTCGACGACGAAGCCGCTGGCGATGGTGAGCGCCATCAAGGAGAGGTTGTTGATGCTGTAGCCCAGCAGATACATCACCCCCAGCGTGCCCACGAGAGAAAGGGGCACGGAGAGGCTGGGGATGATGGTCGCCCGCAGATTGCGCAGGAAGACATAGATCACCAGCACGACCAGGCAGACCGCCAGCGCCAGTTCGAACTGCACATCCTTCACCGAGGCGCGGATCGTGACCGTGCGGTCGGTGACGACAGCGACATCGATCGCGGCTGGGAGCGCCTCCTGCAGCCCCGGGAGCATCGCCTTGATGCGGTTGACGACGTCGATGACATTGGCGCCGGGCTGGCGCTGCACGTTCATCACCACCGCCGGTGTCGTGTCCTTCCAGGCGGCGAGCTTGTTGTTCTCGGCGTCCTGCTTCACCTGGGCGACGTCGGAGATATGGACCGGCGCGCCGTTGCGAAAGGCGATCACCAAAGCGTTGTAGGAGTCCGGGCTCTGGAGCTGGTCGTTGGCGTTGATGGTATAGGCCCGGCTCGGCCCGTCGAAGCTGCCCTTGGGCGTGTTGACATTGGCATTGGCGATGGTCGTGCGCAGATCGTCGATGTTGAGGCCGTAGGCGGAAAGGGCGCGCAGATTCGCCTGCACCCGGACCGCGGGCCGCTGCCCGCCGCTGATGCTGACCAGCCCCACGCCCGGTACCTGGGAGATCTTCTGGGCCAGACGGGTATCGGCCAGATCCTGGATCTGGGGCAGCGGCAGGGTTTTGGAGGTCAGCGCC
Source organism: Verrucomicrobiia bacterium (assembly GCA_035482595.1). Taxonomy (GTDB): domain Bacteria; phylum Pseudomonadota; class Alphaproteobacteria; order Dongiales; family Dongiaceae; genus DASXQK01. Next base: position 7,666 of record DATHQQ010000715.1, on the reverse strand, counting down.
AGCGTGAGGATGGGGGCGTCGGCCGGATTGACCTTGGCATAGATCGGCGGGGCGGGGAGATCGGAGGGCAGCAGATTGCCCGCCGCGTTGATCGCCGCCTGGACCTCCTGCTCGGCGATATCGAGGCTGATGTCGAGGCTGAATTGCAGGGTGATGACCGAGGCGCCGACCGAGCTGGTGGAGGCCATCTGCAGCAGGTTCGGCATCTGGCCCAGCTGGCGCTCCAGCGGCGCCGTCACCGAGGAGGTCATCACATCCGGGCTCGCCCCGGGGTAGAAGGTCTGGACCTGGATGGTGGGATAGTCGACCTCCGGCAGCGCGGAGAGCGGCAGGAACTGATACGCGACGATGCCCGTCAGCAGCACCGCCGCCATGAGCAGGGTCGTCGCCACCGGCCGCAGGATGAAAGGCCGCGACGGGTTCATGGGACGGGCTCATGCCCGCGCACGCCCGCGCGAGGCGCATCAGGCAAGCACTCCCTCCCCCCTTGCGGGAGAGGGAAGGGTGGGGGGTTAGATCCGCGGATGCGGATCACAACGAAGTTGCATGACACCCGCGGCTTCTGCCGTTGATTCGGCCACCCCCACCCCGGCCCTCCCCCCTCAAAGCGCGGGCCTTTCGGCCCGCAGGGGGAGGGGGAAGAAGAGAGGGGCGAGGGATCCGAGCGCCCGCCGCTCATGGATTGGCCGCGGCCTTCTTCGATTTGCCTTCGGTCTCTCCCGCCGGCTTGGTCTTGCCCGCGATGTTAATCTTGGCGCCGTCGCGCAGGCGGTCGGTGCCGTCCACCACCACACGATCCCCGGCGACGAGGCCGGATGCGATCGAGACCCGCTCCCCATCCGCGGGCCCGAGCTTCACGGGACGGATGGCGACGGTATCGCCGGGCTGGACCAGATAGACATAGTCGCCCGGCGCGCCGTTGAGAACCGCCGCCCGGGGAACGACGGGCGCGCCGGTGAGGGTCGAGACGAGGAGGCGGATATTGACGAACTGATTGGGGAAGAGGCTCTGGTCCTTGTTGTCGAATTCGGCCTTCAGCTTCACCGTGCCGGTGGTCGTGTCGATCTCATTGTCCAACGTCAGGAGCTGGCCGGTGGCGATCTTGGTCGTCATGCTGCGGTCGTAGGCCGTGGTGGGCAGAACGGCGCCGGCCTGGAGCTGTTTCATCACGGCCGGCAGATTGTCCTCGGGCAGAGCGAAGACGACGGTGATGGGCTGGATCTGGGCGATGACGACAAGGGCGTCGCTGCCGGCCGTGACAAAGTTGCCGAGATCCACCTGGCGCAGGCCGATGCGGCCGGTGATGGGGGCGGTGATATGGCAGTAGTCGAGGTTCAGCTTGGCATTGTCGACCGCGGCCTGGTCGAGCTGGACCGTGGCCTCGTCCTGGGTGACCAGGAAGCCCTGGGTATCCAGCGTCTGCTTGGCGACGGAATCCTGCTCGATCAGCTTCTGAAAGCGGGCGAGGTCGACGCGGGCATTGGCCAGCAGGGCCCGATCATGGGCCAAGGTCGCCTGGGCCGATTCCAGTGCGATGGTGAAGGGCCGGACGTCGATCACCATGAGCAGGTCGCCCTTCTGGACGATCTGGCCCTCCTGGAATTTGATGTCGGTGATATGGCCGCTGACCTGGCTCTTGACCGTGACCGTCGCCAGCGGCGTTACCGTGCCCAGCTCGTCGAGGGTCACCGGGATATCGCCCGTGGTGACGGTGGCGACGCCCACCTGGATCGATGCCGCCGCCGTCTGCGCCCGGGTGGCCGGCGCGGGCGCGCTGGCCTGGCGGCCGGCGTACCAAAGCCCGAGCTCGACCGCGGCCGCGAGGAGAATGACGATCCAGAGGGCGCGCCACCACCAACGGCGTTTCGCCGGTTTGGCCTCCGGCTTGGCGGCGGGGCGCGCCGCCGGAATCTCTGGCGCGGGACGAACCTCCCGCGCATGGGTCGAGGCGGCGGCTTGCCGAGGATCCTGGTCAGGCATCAAGTTTCCCGGACGAGCTCTGCTTCGCCGCTCTCGGCACCGCCGGGCGAAGCCGCGGAGCAGTCTGTCACCCGCCCATCACCGGCAGATGTCCAGCCAGACAGTCCTGCGTAGAATTCCGTGTCCGCTGGGGCCGCTGAAATTGCCATGGGCACTGTTTGGGAAGCCGAGCCGAGGTGAGCACCCGATAGCGCAGCTGCCGCGGCCATCGGCTTCGTTGCGCTGCAATATTACACGGCCGAGACGGTCCCCTCCTGCGGCACAGCACCGGCCGGCCCCCTTCGAGCAGGAGAAATAAAATTCGGCTCCTTTATGGAACTTCCGAGAGGCTGCGAAGTTCCTTTATTGAGCCCGGCGAACTCCCCGATTGTAGCCGGCCTCGCCCGCGGAGCATTCCACGGGCGCTGCGGTCTCCCCCGGGATCGCAACAGGTGTCGGATGTCCCCCCAGCAGCCCGACCCAATACTCGATCCGCCGGCTCCCCAGGGAGCCGGCGTTTTTATGTGAGGAGGCGCCGGCTCCCGGGAGCCGGCGGGCCAGCATGAATCGAAAGCCGCGCAGAACGCATCTACGCGGCTTGTCGGATTCCGGAATGTTACAAAATAACTAAGACGTCACCGGTCAGGCCTGCCTGGGCGATCGACGCAAATCTCCGTCTAAACGCTCAGGGCAGGGTGGGCTGTGTCGCGCCCTGCTGCAAAGCACCAGCGGTACCGGTTAGCTGACCTGATCCATTCTGCGTCTGGGTCGTATTTCCGGTCGTCGCCGGAGCTGCCACCGTGGTGACGGCCGCGGGCGCGATAGTGGGATCTGCCGGCGCCAGAGGCTGGGCCAGGATCGACGGGTCGACGATGCTCACGTAGAATTGGAACACCGTTGCCGCGAGCAATGTAGCAATCGGACTCTTGACCATTAAGCCATCTCCATCGGGCTGGAGGGGCCGCTATCCAAAGAACCCTACCCGCCGACTATAGCGCATTTTTGCGGCTATATCTGGAATAAATTAAGGCAATCGCGGTTCCCGCCGGCGCAAAATAAACTGTCTTTTTGCACTGCAGCATAGCGCCGAGGCGTCACGCCCAGTCGGTATAGACCCCCAGCCCCCGCTTGCGGATCTGCCCGGCGATGACCAGGCGCTGGATCTCCGAGGTGCCCTCCCAGATGCGGTCGACCCGGATGTCGCGGTAGAGCCGCTCGACCGGGTTTTCGCGCATATAGCCTCGCCCGCCCAGGATCTGGAGCGCCTTGTCGATGACCCGGCCGGCCATTTCCGAGCCAAAGAGCTTGAGGGCGCTGGCCCGGGCATGGATCAGCTTGCGGTCGGCCTTGCGGTCGATCTCCCAGGCGATGCGGTAGAGCATGGATTTGGCGGCGAAGATGTCGACCGCCATATCGGCGAGCATGAATTCGATGGCTTGGAAATCCCGGATGGGCCGGCCGAACTGGATGCGGCTGGCGGCGTAGTCATTGGCGATCTCGGCCGCGCGTATCGCCGCCCCCAGCGTATGGGCCGCGATCTGGAGCCGGGCCTCGACGAACCAATCCTTGGTCAACTCCAGCCCCTGGCCGATCCGCCCCAGCATCTTCTCCGGCGCCAGCCGCAGATTCTCCAGGCGCAGCTCGGCATGGTCGAAGGCGAAGTCATGCATGAATTTGGGCGAGCGCAGATGGATCAGGCCCCCACCGGGCTCCAGGGCCGCCGGCTTGTCCACCAGGAACAGGGTCGGCTGATCGGCATCGCCGTCGACATGGGCATGCACGATCATGAAATCCGAGGCGTTGTAGGAGGTGACGAACCATTTCTCGCCGTCGAGTCGCCAGCTTCCGTTCTCCAGCCGGGCCGTGGTCTCGACCCGGCGGGGATCGGAGCCGGCATTGGGCTCGGTGATGGCGAAGCAGCCGCGCCGCTCCCCCTGGCAGGAGGGCAGCAGATATTCCCGCTGCTGGGCGGGGGTCCCGTATTTCAGGCTCACCGGTGGACGCCAGACGCAGGACCAGAGGCCGTTGGTGACCCGGCCGAGCTGCTCCTCGATCACGATCTGCTCCAGCATGGTGAGGCCGAGCCCGCCATGCTCCTCGGCATGATTGATGCCGGCGAAGCCCCAGTCGCGCACCGCCTGGCGCACGGCGGCGCGGCGCTCGAGAGGCAGCTCCCCATGCTCGCTGGTGACCTCCTCCAGCGGGATCAGCACCTGGTCGCAGAATGCGCGGGCCCGCTGGGCCAGCTCCTTTTCGCGCGGCGACAGCTCCAGATCCATGGCTCAACCTTTCTCCCGGGAGGGCCGGCGCGGCAGCCTAGACGTTCAAGTCGGGACGCGCCACAGGGATGGAGCTTGGTGGGGCAGGCTCATCGCCTGCGGCATCTAAAAGGAGTGATCCGAGGGCGGGAACTCGCGGGCCCAGGATTTCACGAAGGCGACCTCGCGCCAGTCGTGATCCAGCACCTTGTCGTCGTCGGCCCATTGGAAGGTGGAGGCCTGCTCGATGACCCATCCGTCCCGATTGTAATCGTACCAGAGCCTGACGCCGTCGGTGGCGCGGGCGCTCTCCTGGTTCACGCAGACATATTTGCACTTGCCGCTGCTGTCTTTGCGGGAGGTATGCGGCGGATAGATGAGCTCGACCTGGAGCTCCTCGCCCACCTTGGCGATGTGAAAATTGCAGGGGTCATCGCCATATTTGGATTGATGGATGGTGATATCCGGCATGGCGTCATTCCTCGACCGTTCAAGCGGCGGCGTCGGCCGATCGGCCTTCGCCGAATCATAGAGCCCATCATGGGCGTGGGAGGTTAACGCCGGAGGCGGCGTTTCGGCTCCGAGGGTAGCGCTTCCGAGCCAAGGAGGGTCTCGCCTGTTCACGCCGGCGGCGCCTCGCCCATCAGATGGCGGACGAAATAATCCCATTTCCGGCGAATGACATAGGGGCGATTCATCAGATCGTGATTGGCGCCCGGCAGGATGAGGAGGTCGAAATCCTTGTCCGCCGCGACAAGCGCATTGATGAAACGCATGCTCCCATAGGGATTGACGTTATCGTCGAGCTCGCCCCAGATCAGGAGCAGCTTGCCGCGCAGCGCCGCGGCCAAAGCGGCATTCGCTTGGCCGGCATAGCGCGCGTCGATCGGCAAGCCTTGATATTTTTCGGCCCAATAACCGAGATAGCAGAGCAGATCCTGGTCGGCGCTGGAGGCGACCGCCACCTTGTAGCGGTCGGGAAACGCCAGCAACGCCCGGGTCGCGGCATAGCCGCCGGCCGAATGGCCGACCGCGCCCAGCCGGGAAAGATCGAGAAAAGGGCGGTCGCGCGCAAGCTGGTCGAGCGCCGCCAGATGATCCTCGAGGCAGCCCGCGTCCTGGAGCCGGCCGTAGGAGGCGAGATGAAATTCCCGCGATCGCAGCGGCGTGCCGCGGCCATCCAGATTGATGACGATGAATCCGAGCTCCGCCAGGGACTGCGAGACCCAGGCGCCGGGCCAGGTCTCGAAGGAGGCCGCGGGAGACACGCAGAAGGATTTGGGCGTCCGGATGAGCTGGGGGCCCGGATACATATCGTCGATCACGGGATAGCGCCGCGCCGGATCGAAATCCGAAGGCTTGTAGAGCACGCCATGGAGATCCGTCACCCCGTCGGCCGCCTTGACGGTGAAGCGCTCGGGAAAGCGGAAGCCCTGGGCGAAGAGATCGTCGAGATCGGCCTTCTCCAGCAGAGCGATCGGCTCTCCCCGGGTCGAGCGCAGCTCGGAGACCGGGGCGAGATCGACGCGCGAATAGGTCGTGACGAAACAGGTGCGATCCGGCGAGAGGTGGACCGTGTGGTCGGCATCGGCGGCGGTCAGCAATTCCGGCTCGGAACCGTCGAGGCTGACGCGATAGAACTGCCGCAGATAGGGATCTTGCCCGGCTTGGCGGCCGCCGGCGGTGAAATAGGCAAAGCGCGCGCGGGGATCGACATCGATCAGATCGCGCACGACCCAAGGTCCGGCGGTGATCTGCCGCTTGATCCGGCCGGAGGCTTCATCCACGAGATAGAGATGGCGCCATCCGTCGCGCTCCGAGGGCCAGATGATTTCGCCCGTTTTGCCCAGGCTCCGCACCTGGCTGCGCCAGGGCAGCAGCGGGCTGGGCTCGACATAGCTTTCGGCGGTCTCGGTCAGGATGCTGCGGGTGACGCCGGTTCCCGCCTCGACGGCGCAGAGCTCCAGCCGCCGGGCGCCGCGGCCTTCGCGCAGGAAATAGATGCGCTCGCCGTCCTCGCGCCACCAGATCCAGCCGAGGTCGATGGGCGACATGAATGGGACATCGAGCGCATCGGCGGCGATCGGCTGCACCGCCCCGCTCGCCGCATCGATGATCAGCAGCGTGGCCCGGGCGATGTTCTTGTCGCCGGGCAGGGGCATGCGCAGGCGATGGACGACCGGCCGAGCCGACCCATCCGCCGGGCTCGACTCGACGAGAGGCAATATACCCACCGCGCTTTGGTCGAGCCGATAGGTGATCAATCGCCGGCTATCCGGCGACCATAAAACTTGGGGCGGGCTCGCCAGCCCCTGGACCCGCCGGGTCACGGATTGCAGATCGGTATCCGGCGAAACGGCATAGGTGCAATCGGCCGTGCCGTCCCGGGTCAGCCGGCGAATCCGCCCGCTCGCGACGTCCCGCAAGGCGATGTCGTGATCCAGGCGCAGGAGATCCCATCGGCCGTCCGGCGAGCGCAGCGCGTCGGCCGCGGATGGCTCGACAGGACCGAGAGGCCTGCAGCCCGCCCTGTCGAACCGCCATTGCTGCCCGGCGAGCTCGAAGTGGACGGCCGTCCCCTTCGTCGCTACCGCGATCCGGGCGAAGGGCAGGGTCGTCGCCGTGCAGGGGTGGCCCTGGGACGCCAGGGATCGCGCGAGGCCTTCGTGATCGAAGGCGGCGGCTGCCTGCCTGCTCGCCGGATCGACCCTGACGAAGGAGGATCCTTCCCGTGACTCCCGCCGGTACCAGAAGCTGCCGTCCGGCAGCCAATGAGGCTCGAGCGTGGCGTTGAACACCAGCTTGCCGACATTCCCCTCAAGCAGGCGCTCGGCCCGCGCATAGACCTCCGGAGACAGATGCGCTGGCTCGACCAAGACGGGGCCTCAGGCTTCGCGGAGCGAGGCGAGCAGCTCGGGCATCTCGGCATTGACCCAGGCCTCGTCGATCCGCCCGTCCGCGATCCGGAAGATGGTGATGCCGGTATAATCGATCGCGCGGCCGGTGGGCGCGATGCCGTCATAGGCACCGAGGTGATGCCCGATGCCCCGCCAGCGCGTGACGACGCGGTCGCCTTCGACGATGAGGTCTTCGATGTTGTGCTGGACGTCCGGGAAGCCGATCAGAAAATCCGCGATGATCGTCTTGAAATTGTCGCGGCCGTGAACCGCGTTGCGGCCGGCGTGGAGGACGACGCCGGCCGTGATCAGCCGGTCGATCAGCTCCAGCCGACCTTGATTCCAGACAAGACCGAACAATTGGCGCACCGGCTCGAAAACGGCATCGCGGTCGCTCATTCACAGGCTCCGGCTTCGTCGATGATGACGGCTCGTCGAGGCTAGAGCATGTTGACCGCCAGCGGAATATGCTCGGCTAGCTCCGGCGGTGGCCGACCCGGGGGATCGAACCGCCCGCCGCCGCGGCATCTCATCGTCCGAGTATCGACTCCC
>DATHQQ010000714.1:0-4502 GCA_035482595.1 Verrucomicrobiia bacterium | reverse complement strand
ATGACATGGGTGATGCCGTCGATATCGATGCCCCGGGCGGCGATGTCGGTCGCCACCAGCACGCGGGTGCGCCCGCTGCGGAAATCGGCCAGCGCCCGCTGGCGGGCGCCCTGGGTCTTGTCGCCATGGATGGCATCGGCGCCGATCCGGCTCTCGACCAGCTGGCGCACGAGCTTGTTGGCACCGTGCTTGGTGCGGGTGAAGACAAGCGCCCGGCCGATGGTCTTGTCGCTCAGCATGCCGGCCAGCAGCTCGCGCTTCTTGGCCTGGTCGACGAAGAAGACCTTCTGATCGATGAGCTCGACCGTGGAGGCGACGGGGGTCACCGTCACCTTCACCGGATTGTCGAGCATGCTGTCCGCCAGCGCGGCGATGTCGCCGGGCATGGTGGCGGAGAATAGCAGCGACTGATGCGCCGACGGCAATTTGGCGGCGATGCGCCGGATGTCGCGGATGAAGCCCATGTCGAGCATGCGGTCGGCCTCGTCCAGGACGAAGGTCGACACCTTATCGAGCTTTATATGGCCCTGGTTCATGAGATCCATGAGCCGGCCCGGGGTGGCGACGAGGATATCGACGCCGCGGGCCATGGTATCGACCTGCGGCCGCTGGCCGACGCCGCCATAGACCAGCCCCATGCGCAGATGCAGGTTGCGGCCATAGGTCTTCAGGGAATCGGCGATCTGAACCGCCAGCTCCCGTGTCGGCGTCAGAATCAGGCAGCGCGCCGATTTGGGACCCGCCTGGGTCTTGTCCTGGAACAGGCGCTGCAGGATTGGCAGGCCGAAGGCCGCCGTCTTGCCGGTGCCGGTCTGGGCGATGCCCAGCAGATCGCGCCCGGCGAGCAGATGGGGGATCGCCTGGGTCTGGATCGGCGTCGGGGTCTCATATTTCTCGGCTGTCAGCGCACGCAGGATCGGCTCGATGAGGGCGAGATCGGAAAAACGAATGGTCAAGATGATGATACTTTCTGTTGTCGAGGGCCGAACGCAGCCGGTGGCAGTCGCCCCTTGGCGATTCTGTCCTGGATGTACGAATCTTCGTTCGGATACGGGCCCGCGTTGTTATGCATGCCCTCGCGCACGGCCAAAGGCTGTGTAGAGAGCGGTTTGGTTGGGGAATTTCCCGCGCGGCGGAGAAGCCCTGTGTTGGCCGGCTAGTCTCGAAATGCAGCGTCTCGGCTTAAGGGCGGAGAGCGCGTCGCGCGATCGCGAGCGGCAACTGGCGGTGGAAATGAGGCTTTAAGACCTGAAAGTCAAGGACTATGTAATAGGCCAACCCCGAGTCGCCGTGGTAAAGGACGCGCCAATCAGCGCTCGCGGCCGCCTGCCGGTCGCCTTGCCACCGCTTTCATGAGGAGAGCCCCATGCCCAAAAAGAAGGTCATCGATAGCGATTTCATCGTCTTCAACGTCATCTATCAGGACGGAAGCCTGAGCTCCAACCGGCGGATCGCGAAGGAGGAACTGGATATCTTCGAGCCGGACAATTCGGCCAAGGCGATCATCGAGGCCCAGGATCGCAAGATCGCCGCGTTATCGGGCCGCCCCCGCGGTCCCATCAAATCGATCAGCCGCGCGGCCGCGCGCTAGATCGGTCGACAACCACCCTCACCCGCATTGCAGCGGGAGAGGGTGGCGTTGCACCAAATCAGGACTCCTTGTCCTCGCTCCCCTCAAGGGCGCCGTCCTCCGGCTCGGGGCCTAGCCCCTGCGCCTTGCGCTGAGCCGTGCGCTCCTCCTGAAGCTTGCGCTTCTCGTCGCGCTTCGCCTGCTTGGCGCGGTTGCGCTCCGCCCGCTGCTGATTGTAGTTCGGCTTGAATGCCATGAAATCTCTCCCGGTCGGTGGGCTCAGTAACCTTCGCGAGCCAGCCGCTTCAGCAACGCCTTGCGGCGGCGGCGAGCCGCCTCCCCCCGCTCCCGCGCACGGCGCTCCGACGGCTTCTCATAGGCGCGTCGGTTCCGCAGCTCACGGAACGTCCCTTCCCGCTGCATCTTCCGCTTCAGGATGCGGAGAGCGGCGTTGATATCATTGTCGCGAACGAATACCTGCATGAGCACCGGAGCCTTTCTTCTGTTTGGTGATCGACCGTGGACGGCCCATCGGCGCGTCCACGATGACCTTAGATTGCGACCTAATTGTCGAGTGTGAGGTTGGTTGCCGATTCCTTGCCGCGATCCTGCGTGATCTCGTAGTTGATCTTCTGCCCCTCCTGGAGGGTGCTGAGACCCGCGCGCTCCAGCGCCGAGATATGCACGAAGACATCCTTGCCGCCTTGCTGCGGTTGGATGAATCCGTAACCCTTTTGACCATTGAACCATTTGACAGTGCCAGCCGGCATGACGCCCTCCAGACAAGATGTTACCGGGCGCGAACTCGCGCGACGGATCGTTTTCGTGGGTTGAGAGGGCTTGAGCCCTAAAATCATGCCCGACGCCGAAGCACCGGCCAAACCGCAGCCCGATGGAGCCTAGATTTAAGCTCTAGCCGCCGGTCCCGCAAGCACCGCGATTTCGGCTGTCATTGGGCTAGGCGCTGCGCGCGCCCGCCTCCCGCGGCATCAGATGGCGGGCGGCGATCAAGCAGAGCGCCGTGGTGAGCGCCAGGATGATGGCGACCAGGGCATTGATATCCGGGGTGAATCCCAACCGCATCATGGCCCAGAGGCGGATCGGAAGCGTGCTGTCGGTGCCGGTGACGAGGATGGTGATCATGGTCTCGTCGAAGGAAAGGGCGAAGGAGAGCACCGCCGCCCCAATCATGGCGCTGGCGAGATGCGGCAGCAGGACATGGCGAAAGGTCTGCCAGCCGCTGGCGCCGAGATCGTAGGAGGCCTCGACCATGCTTCGGCTGAGCGCCTGGAGGCGGACCAGGATCGTGCGATAGACCAGCGCCAGCACGAAGACCGTATGGCCGATGATCACGGTGACCAGGGAGCGCTCGAAATCGATCTCCCGGAAATAGATGAGGAGGGAGAGACCGGTGATGATGGGCGGCATCAGGAAGGGCAGGAAGACGATGAACTGGATGATCTCGCGCCCGCGCGAGCGCCCGCTCTGATAGTGGAAGGCGAGCAGGGTCCCGATGACGATGGAGAGGACCACGGCCGAGACCCCGACCAGGAGGGTGTTCTTGACCGCTTCCAATATGCCGTCGTTGTGGGCGAGCGCCACATAGGCGGCGAGCGTCGTCTGATCCCATTGCACGTTCCCCCATTTCACCACGAAGAAGGAGGAGACGATGGGCACGAAGATCGGCCCGTAGAGGATGACGAAGACGACCGCCGTGATCGCCGCGAGCAGGATGTTGACGGGCCGGCTGCGGATCATGACACGCCCCGCTGCCGCCCGCCGAGCCTGGCGCCGGCGGCGATGGCGAGGATGACCACGACGGCCAGGATCACCGAGAGCGCCGAGCCGAAGGGCCAGTTGAAGGCGGTGCCGAACTGGCTGTAGATGATCCGCCCGAAGGTGAAGCCGCTGAGCCCGCCCACCATCTGGGGCGTCAGAAAATCCCCGATCGCCAGCACGAAGACGAAGGTGGCCGCCGTCGCCGTGCCCGGCAGGCTGAGCGGCAGGACCACGCGCCCGAAGCTCTGGAGATTGGAGGCGCCGAGATCGGCGGAGGCCTCCAGCAGATTGCGCGGGATGCGCTCCAGCGACAGGAAGATCGGCAGCACGGCGAAGGGGATCAGCAGCGCCGTCAAGGTCAGCAGCACGGCGTTCAGATTGTAGACGAAGAGGGTCAGGGGCTGGTCGATGAGTCCCAGCGCCAGCAGCGCCCGATTCAAAAAGCCGTTGCCGCCCAGGATGCTGCGGATGGCATAGATCTTGATCACATAGCTCATCAGCAGCGGCACCATGAGCAGGAGCAGCAGGGTGTATTTCTTGCGCCCCTCCAGCCCCGCCAGGAAGAAGGCGACGGGATAGCCGAAGCCGACCGCCAGCACCGCGACCTCGAGGCAGAGCAGGCAGGTACGCCAAAACACCGGCAGGAAGACCGGATCGGTGAAGAAGCGCTGATAGTTCGCCAGGGTCGGCGCGTAGCTCATGGTGACGCCGGAGACGGAGAAGAAGCTGTAGGTCAGGAAGGCCAAGAGCGGCAGCAGGATGAAGGCGATGGGCAGGCCATAGGCGATGACCGCCAGGCTGGCGCGCCAGGCTTTGGGTGCCGCGCTCTCGATGGAAAGCCCGGCGACGCGGCGATTGCCCGCCGCTTCGCTCATGCCCCCCGCTTCGCTCATATCACGCCAACACCAGGCGGCATTCGTCGACGGGCCAGGCGAGCGAAAGCGTCTCGCCGGGCGTGACCGCCGCGCCCCCGACCCGGCTTGCCAGGCGAAGGCGCGCCGGCAGGGGCTCCGGATGTCCCTCCAGGGCGATCTCGGCGGCCGTCGTCGCCCCGGCGAAGGTCACCGCGGTGACGCGGCCTTCCGCCTTGTTCTCGGCGAAGCCGTCGGCGCTCACCAGCCGCGGCCGGATCGACTCCGGCCGGAAGACGGCG
>DATHQQ010000713.1:0-2868 GCA_035482595.1 Verrucomicrobiia bacterium | reverse complement strand
GAAATACCCGGTAACCTCGCCATCGCTGACTTTGATGCCGGCGGCCAGGGTCTCGGGCCGCAACCGGAGGATCGCGAGCTTCCGGTATTCGGGCGCCTGGTAACGGTCCGCGTGATCCTTCAGATATTTCTCCAGGGTCGCGTCGTCGGGTGCCGGCGGGGCCGGGATGCTGGCATCACTGACGAGGACCGTATCGGCCGTCCGCTTCTCGTTGCGGTAGCCGTAGATCGCATCGACCAGGACCTTGGGCGGGTTGGCGCCCGCGGCCACGGCGCCGTAGATCTGGTTGATGACCAGGTTGTGGCGCAGGGTCTCGATATAGCCTTCCTCGGTCATGCCGGACTGCTGGACATAGGCGAGGAAGCGGTTCCGATCGAACTGACCCTGGTCGTTCTTGAACATGGGCACGGTGGCGAGAATGCTGGTCAGCACATCGTCGGGCGCCCGCAGGCCCATGCGATTGGCGAGATCGCTGTACAGGGCCTGGCTCACCATCTGGTCCAGCACCTGTTGCGGCAGGCCCAGCTGCTTGGCCAGCTCGGGGCTGAACTGACCGCCCATGGAGGCGGCAAACCGCTTCGACTGCTGCTGATATTCCCGCTGGAAGGCCTCGGCCGTGATGGCCTGGCCGCCGACATGGGCGACGGTGACCTCCTCGGTCTTGGTGCGCAGAATGTCGCCGATGCCCCAAACCCCGAAGGAGAGGACCAGGATGATGAACAGGATCTTGAAGACCCAGGAGGAGGCTTTGGAGCGAATGAGCTGAAGCATGGCGACCCGACTTCCGGCGCCGCGCCTGGGGCCGTCAGCGATCCCGGGGGCGGCGAGGGCCGGCATCATAGGGGCGAGCCCCAGAGGGGGCAAGCGAGCGCGGGTTTCCCCGGCGAGGGGATCATGCTAGGCAACCGAGGTAACCCAGGGGGACCGGGAAGATGGGCAAGCCGAGGCCGCTGATCGCGGGCAATTGGAAGATGAACGGCCTGCGGGCCGATGGCTTGGCCTTGGCGAAGGGCATCGTCGCGGGTGCCGGAGGGCGGACGGCCGAGCTGCTGCTCTGCCCGCCGGCGACCCTCATCGCCCTCGTCGGGGAGGCGATCAAGGGCTCGGGCGTCTCGCTCGGGGCCCAGGATTGCCACGATGCGCCAAGCGGACCCCATACGGGCGATATCGCGGCCCCCATGCTGGCCGACCTCGGCTGCCGCTATGTCATCGTGGGCCATTCCGAGCGCCGGGCTGAGCATGGGGAGAGCGATGCCCTGGTCAAAGCCAAGGCCGGGGCGGCGCTGGCGGCGGGGCTCGTTCCCATCGTCTGCCTGGGGGAGAGCGAGGCAGAGCGTGACCGCGGCGAGGCTCTGGCGGTGGTGGCGCGCCAGCTCGCCGGCTCCTTGCCCGACGGCGCTGCCGGGTCGACGGTCGGGGTCGCCTATGAGCCGATCTGGGCCATCGGCACCGGCCGGACCCCCAGCAACGCCGATATCGAGGCTGTCCACGGCCATTTGAGGGCCGAGCTCGCCAAACGCTTCGCCGATGCCGGCAGCTTCCGGCTGCTCTATGGCGGCTCCGTCAAGCCCTCCAATTGCCAGGACATCCTGGCGCTGGCCAATGTCGATGGGGCGCTGGTGGGCGGGGCCAGCCTCAAGGCGGTAGACTTTCTCGCCATCGCCCGGGCTTGCTCCTAGGGCGGGTCCAGCCCACATACCGCTGGCCAACATCCGGCAAAGGCAGTAAAAGCGCCGCGCCCGTGTCCCCTCCGAAGTCTGAGGGATCGAGTTCTAGTGGGAGCGGGACACGAGTTATCAATCCTGGTGACCTGCTCGTCCCCCAAGAAAATTCGCGACGAATTTTGCGGGCGGAACACCACGGGAAGGGCAGTTAAGGGCGGATATGGAACGCATTATCCTGGTCATTCATCTTATGGTGGCGGCGGCGCTGGTCGCGGTCGTGCTGATGCAGAAGAGCGAGGGTGGGGCGCTGGGCATCGGCGGCGGCGGCATGTCGAACTTCATGACCGGCCGTGGCACCGCCAGCGTCCTGACCCGCGCCACCGCGGTCCTGGCCGCCTGCTTCATGCTGACCAGCCTGGTCCTGGTGATCCTGCCCCAGCTCGGCACCAAGCGGCCCTCGATCCTGCCGACGCCTGTGACGACGCAGCAGATGCCGGCGGCACCGGCGGGTTCCACCCAGCCGGCGCCGGCGACCGAGACCCCGGCCAAACCCACGACTCCGTCCGTTCCCAGCGTTCCACTCGGTCAATAGATTTATTTGGGCGCCGGCGGTGCCGCGAGGCTTGCTCGCGGTGCCGGCCGCACGCCATACTGTGGGCCCATGACGCGGTTCATCTTCATCACCGGCGGCGTGGTCTCCTCCCTTGGCAAAGGCATCTCGGCAGCGGCGCTCGGCGCTCTGCTGCAGGCGCGCGGATTCAAGGTGCGGCTGCGCAAGCTCGATCCCTATCTCAACGTCGACCCCGGGACGATGAGCCCAACCCAGCATGGCGAGGTCTATGTTACCGATGACGGGGCGGAGACGGATCTCGATCTCGGCCATTACGAGCGCTTCACCGGCGTTCCCGGCCGGCGCAGCGACAATGTCACCACGGGCCGCATCTACTCCACGGTGATCGCGAAGGAGCGACGGGGCGACTATCTCGGCGCTACGGTGCAGGTGATTCCCCATGTCACCGACGCCATCAAGGATTTCGTCCGCGCCGATGTCGAGGACGTCGATTTCCTGATCTGCGAGGTCGGCGGCACCGTCGGCGATATCGAGAGCCTGCCCTTCCTGGAAGCGATCCGCCAGCTCGGCAACGAGTTCGGCCCGACCCGGACCCTCTTCGTGCATCTGACCCTGGTGCCCTGGATTCCCGCG
>DATHQQ010000712.1:0-4166 GCA_035482595.1 Verrucomicrobiia bacterium | reverse complement strand
GAGACGCCCGAGAAGATGGCCAAGCGCGTCGAGCACGATATCTATTACATCGACAACTGGTCGCTCGGGTTCGACCTCAGGATTCTTGCCAAGACGGTGCTGGCCGCGGTCGCGGACAAGAACGCGTATTGAGGGACCGTCCCCGGCCCACACTCTCCCCTCGCCCCCGACGGGCAGAGGGTGAGGGGGTTATCTCGACCGCCACTGGCTTTCCCCAACGCTCGTACTTTCGCCGCACTCTTTGGTGCGGACGAAGTTGCCTGGCATTCATTCTGAACGTGCACCCCTCAACGCGCCCCCTACCCTCTCCGGGGGCAAGAGGCGATGGCAAAGGCGGCGCCGGTCGCGCTCAGAGCAGCTTATAGATCCAGTCTGGGATGTGATGCTTGCGCTTGTTCAAGATCACGCCGAGGAGGCGGCCGCCGCCTGTCTCGATCACCTTGCGCGCCTGCTCGATGATCGGGGCGCGCGTCCTCTCCGCCTCGACGACCAGGAGAACGCCGGAGGCCTTGCGCGCGAGCGCGATGCCGGTGACGTCGGAGAGGATCGGCGGCGCGTCGATGATGACCAGCTTCGCCCGCCTGGCGGCCTGGGTGAAGACACGATCCAGCTCGTCCCCGTCGAAGAGGAGGCCTGCATTGGGCCCACCCAGGCTGAGTGTCGCCGTCGTCAGGTTCGGCGCATAAAGATCGGTCTCGACGGCCGCATCCAATGGTATCCGGCCGTAAGCCACGGCCTCGAGACCGGCCTGCAGCGGCAGATCGTTGATGGCGCGAATGAGCAGCACCGGCTTCGACAGACTGCCCGCGATCGTCAGGGCCAGTTCGCGGGCAACGGTCGAGGTGCCCTCGCCGCGCGTCGCACTGGCCAGCTCGACTATTCTTGACGGCTCATCGGGCATCTGCGCCGTCACCGCACTGTAGAGCAGCAGCATATCCGTCTGGCCGAGAAGCGACGGCGCGGCGGGATGATAGTCGAGGGCCGGATCGACCGGCAGCAGTTCCCTGCGCTTCAGACGCGGCGAAACATCGATAATTCGAGACATACATGACCTGTCAGCTGTCGAGACCTTCTAGGCTCTCCCAGGGGATCAGAACATAGCGGCGGAAGGAAGGTTGTGTGAAATAGAAGTTGTGGGATTTTCGAGGCGTACCATTCCTGCCGCTATGTTACAGCTCACTGCGACAGACCGAGGCTGCCGCCGATGACCTTGTCGCCCGGCAGGATGCCATAGCGGGTGATGGTGCCCCCTGCCAGCTCAAGGGCGGCGGCTACGGGAGCGTTGGAGATGATCGGTTCCGATGAATCCGTGGGAACCCAGGGATGGACCTCTCTCACCGTGCCATCGCTGGCAACGAACAGAAGATCGATGGGAAGCGACAGCCCCTCGGTCGTCACCTGGAGCTGCGAGGGCGCCGCGAGAGACTGCAGGATCAGCAGCCCTCCGTCGGGATCGACGCTATGGCGATAGCGCAAGCCCAGTTCCGTCCGGGAGGTATTGTCCGCGACGTCGACAGTGAATTGATGGCGGCCGTTCGCGGTGTAGAGGGTCAGAGGCGCCTGATTGAAGGTGATGCCTTGGCAGGCCGCGGCGCGGACGCCGAGGCCCGTCGCCAAGAGAAAGGCGGCGAGAAGCAGGGCGGGACGTCGGGTGACGCGCATAGGGGGACTCCTTCGGGAAGAATGGTACCGCCTGCGCGGAGATTTCCGCCGGGACAAGAATGGGCCATCCCAACTTTGCCATTTCCGCTCCGCGCTGCTTCGACGTTCAATCCTCCCGCCGTGTCGAGATCGCCGAGCTGACATGAACATCGCCTGGTACGCCGCACGTTTGCGCCGCATGGGTGCGCGCGAGCTCGCATCACGACTCCGTGACGAGGGGCTGAAGACGCAGTGGCGGCGGCTGCAGGGTCGGCCCGCCCCCGTGTCGGCGCCAATCGTGGAATCCGGGCCGGCCATGGATCACATCGAGGTCGCGCCGGCGATCGCCGGTCCGATCATCGTCGAAGCGGATGCGTTGCTCGCGGGCCGCTTGCGGGTTTTCGGCGGCAACACCGCTCTGCCGCTTGCCGGGGCCGATTGGTTCCGCGATCCCGATACCGGCATCGAGGCCCCCCGCGAGGCCTATGCCTTCGACATCGAGGCCCGCGACCCGGCCGTCACCGGCAATCACAAATTCCTGCTCGAGCCGAGCCGCCTGCAGCATGTGACCCTCCTCGCCGCGGCCTATTGCTTGACGCGCCGCGAGGTCTTCGCTGCACGCGCTGCCGAGCAGCTCCGCTCCTGGTGGAGCGCCAATCCCTTTCTGACCGGGATCCACTGGTCGAGCGGCATCGAGGTCGCGCTCCGTCTCGTCAGCTTCTCCTGGGCGCGCCGCCTCCTCGCCGGCTGGACGGGAGTAGGCGATTGCTTCGAAAAATCGAATCTGGCCCGCGATCAGATCTTTCGCCACCTCCAATATCTGGCGCGGCTGCGCAGCCACGGCTCATCGGCCAATAATCATCTGCTGGCCGAGCTGCTGGGGCTCTATGTCGGCGCCAGCGCCTTTCCCTGGTTCGCGCATTGCCGGGCCTGGCGCCTCGCCGCCGAGCGCGGGCTCGAGGCCGAGGCCATGCGCCAGGTCTTTCCTGACGGGCAGAGCCGCGAGCAGGCCAGCGATTATCATGGCTTCGTGCTCGAGATGCTCATGACCGCCGCGGCGGAAGGCATGCTCGCGAGGCGCCCTTTCAGCCCTGGCTTTCACGGCGTCATCACCCGCATGGCCGATGCTTGGGCCGCCATGCTCGACTGCCGCGGGCGCCCGCCGCGCCAGGGCGATGCGGACGATGCCTTTGCTGTTCTCCTCGATCCCCCGGACCGGCAGCGGCGGCCCGCATCACTCCTCGCCGCCGCCGGCAGCCTGATCGGCGCGAGCGGCTGGTGGCCGGCAGCCGCGCCGGATTTTCGCAGCCGCCTCTTCGGCGCCATCGCCGACAGCTGCAATCCGCCTCTCCCCGTGATCGAGGCGCGCCCGGCAGAGCGCCCGCATCTCTTTCCCGAGGCCGGCCTCGCTCTCCTGCGCGATGTCGAGCCGCGTGAGGACGAACTCTGGTGCCGCTGCGATCACGGCCCGCACGGTTATCTTTCCATCGCCGCCCATGCCCATGCCGACGCCCTGTCCGTAGAGCTGCGCCATGGCGGCATCGACATATTTGCGGACCCCGGCACCTATTGCTACCTGACCGAGCCGGAATTCCGGCGCTATTTCCGTTCCACCATCGGGCATAACACGCTGGAGATCGGCGGCCTCGACCAGGCACGCTATGGCGGCCCGTTCCTTTGGCTCGATGCGCCGGAGGCGGAGCTGCTCGGCGCCGGCGGGCTGGAGAGCGGCAGGCTGGCGCAATGGAGTGCCCGGCATCGGGGCTATACGCGTCAGGCCGGACAGCCGGTTCATGAGCGCAGCGTCACCCTCGACAGGATCGAGCGACGAATACAGATCTCCGACCGGGTCGCCGTCGCGGGTAACTTCCCCCTGCGCCTGGCATTTCATCTGGGGCCGCAGGTGACCGCGCTCCTCGACGGGGATGTCGCCACCCTCCGCTGGTCCTGCGCCGGCCGGCCCTGGCAGGGCCGGCTCAACCTTCCCACGGCCTTGAGCTGGCGTGCCTTTCGCGGGTCCCTCGCGCCGACCGCCGGATGGTACTCCCCCGCCTTCGGCCACAGGATGCCGGCCACCTCGCTCATCGGCGAGGGGCTGCTACCCGGGGGAACATGGCTGGAAAGCTCGTTTGAGGTGACGCCGATCCCCTGAAGGGACCGGGGCTCCGCTCAGGAAGGCTCGCCGCCCTCCCGGGCGCCGAGGCTGCGGTCGAACATGAAGGCGAGGAGCACGCCGAGCGCGCTGGCCAGCGAATAGGTTCCGAGCCCTGCTATGAGCCGCACGATCCAGAGATAGGGGCCGCCTCCCCCGTCGGGCGCCAGCCAATTGCCCGCGAGATCGGCGACCAGCCAGGCGGCGATCCAGGGCAGCAGGATGGCCGCCATCATCCAGACGACGGCTGTCGGCCTCAGCCGCAGGCCGGCACCATCCTCGGCCAGCCCCAGGCTTCCCGCCATGCGGCGGAGGGGGAGCAAAAGGACGACGGCGACCGCCACGACCAGCGGCGAGCAGACTGCGGTCCCCA
>DATHQQ010000711.1:0-5357 GCA_035482595.1 Verrucomicrobiia bacterium | reverse complement strand
TCGAGCACCTTGCTCGATTCCGAGGCGCGCGCCCTCCCGCCGCTGGTGCGCGCCTCGCCGCATTACTACAACACCGAGAGCGAGGTCGACGGGCTGATCGAGCTCTGCGCGACCCTCTCCGCTACACCCGCGGTGAGATAGAACTAACCCCCCAACCCAGGAGAAGATGATGGCTAATCGGACATCGGATGCGGAATGGCGTGGCGACCTCAAGAGCGGGCAGGGCAAGATCAAGCTCGGCAGCGGCGCCTTCGAGGGCAGCTACTCCTTCAAATCACGCTTCGAGGAGGGAAAGGGGACCAATCCGGAGGAGTTGATCGCCGCCGCCCATGCGGGCTGCTTCTCCATGGCATTCGCCCATGCCCTGTCGGAGGCCGGCCATGCGCCGACCTCGATCCATACAACCGCGACGGTGCAGTTCGGCCCGGTGCCGGGCGGCTTCGCCATCAGCCGCATCGATCTGGTGACCGAAGGCTCGGTCCCCGGCATCGATGCCGCCACCTTCGATAAATTCGCCGCCGGTGCCAAGGAGAACTGCCCGGTCTCCAAGGCCCTGAAGGCGGTCGAGATCACGCTGAAGACGAAGTTCGTCTAAGGCCGGCGCGCAGAGAAGCCGGCGCGGGCGTCGAGGGCGATCTAGCCGGTCGCCTCGACGCTCAGCGCCGGGGATCGCCGATGCCTTGTCGCCTGTTCATAGGCATAAGCATAGGCCAACAGCTCGCCCTCGCTCCACAGCCGGCCAACGATGATCAGGCCGAAGGGCGCACCGGAGGCGTAATATCCCGCCGGCACCGTGACCCCCGGCAGGCCCGCGATATTGATCTCGCTCACCGTCGTCTCCCGGATCATCTGCTTCCCCTCTAGGGGTGGGAGCTCTTCGCGCATCTGCGGGAAGACGAGGGCATCGAGGTTGTGGCGCTCGAACACCTCGTCGAAGATCTGGAGATAGGCTTCCTTGGCCGCCATGAATTCCGACAGATCCGGTGGACGCGTGGGGTCGGCGAGGCAGGCCGCAAACCCCGGCAGGTTGTGCATGTAGCTCAACTGCCCTTCCGGCCCGAAGATATCCGCCGCAGCGGTGGCCCTTGCGAAATCGGCAAAGCTCTTGAGGGCCGCCTTCGGCCCCAGCCGGGCGAGATAGCGGCTGATGTCGTAGGGGATGGATTCCATGCCGCGCCCGTCGAAGCTGGTCCCCGGCGTTATCTGGGTCAGTTTGGCAAAACCCGAGCCGGCGAAGGGATCGGCAATCAGGATCGCCTTCCGGGATTCGAGCTCGGACTGGACGCGCCGATAGAGCCTGCTCGTCTCCTCCGACAAGGGTTCATCCCGCCAGCCGGGTCCATAGAGGCCCAGCCGCTTGTCGGCGAGAGCGTCCGGCTTCAGCTTGGCGGTGTAGCCGCCTTTGGGCCGCTGCCCGACGCCGGCGATGGTCTTGGGATCTTCGCCCGAATAGCCCGCCAGGACATCGAGGCAGAGCGCGGCATCGCGCACGCATCGGGCGATCGGGCCTACCACGTCGCGGTTGGCGGAGAGCGGCATCACGCCGGCATTGGGCACCAGGCCCATGCTCGGCTTGATGCCGACGAGCCCCTGGGCGGAGGCCGGATTCTGGATCGAGCCCCCGGTTTCCTCGGCAAGCCCCAGCACGGCCATGCCGGATGCCACCGCCGTCGCCGTGCCGGCGCTGCTGGCGCCGGGGGCCAGATGCGGCACGACGGCGTTCAAGGTGGGACCGGCCCAGCTGTCATTGGCATGGGTTCCGCTATGGCTCAGAACCGGAACATTGGTCTTGCCGAGCAGCACGCAGCCCGCGGCGCGCATCCGCGCGACGACGGGCGAGTCGGTGCCCGGGAAAAGATCCACGCCCCCCGTCTTGCTGTAGAGCAGACTCCATCCGGCGGTGGTGGGAAACCCCACCATGTCCATCGGATCCTTGATCACCGCCGGCACGCCGGCCAGCGGCCCCAAGGCTTCGCCCTCGGCGCGGCGCCGGTCGATGGCGCGCGCATCCGCGAGGGCGTCCGGATTGAGGAAGATGATCGCGTTGTAACGCGGATTGTAGGTGGCTATCCGGTCGAGGCAGGCCTGGGTCAAGGACTCTGCCGTAAAGGCGCCGCCGGCAAAGCCGGCTTGCACCTGCTCGACGGTGAGCTCGGCCATGTCCATGGCGGGGGAAGCGTGCTGATCGTTCATGGCAAGGAATATCCGTCGGGCCGTGAAATATGCGTCGAGGCCATTCTACGCCCTGGGCGGGCGGGGAGAAACAATCCGGCGATTGTGAAATCCTCTTTCAAAGCGTTTACCGATTATCCGCACTAATGGCGGAGGCTCCCTAGAGCCATATTCGCACACCACAACATGGGAGAGGGCCGTGGCCTATACGATCAAGATCAACGGGGGCGATCATACCGTCGATGTCGACGGCGATACGCCGCTGCTCTGGGTGTTGCGCGACGTGCTGGGCATGACCGGCACGAAATTCGGCTGCGGCATGGCGCTCTGCGGGGCATGCACGGTGCATATCGATGGTCAGGCGACGCGCTCCTGCATCACTACCGTCGACAGCATCGGTCAATCCGCGGTGACGACCATCGAGGCCGTCGGCGAGACGCCCAGCGGCAAGGCCATCCAGAAGGCCTGGCTGGACCGCGAGGTGGTCCAATGCGGCTATTGCCAATCCGGCCAGATCATGTCCGCCTCCGCTTTGCTGGCGAGCAATCCGCATCCCAGCGATTCCGACATCGACGATGCCATGTCGGGCAATATCTGTCGCTGCGGCACCTATCTTCGCATCCGCGCTGCCATCAAGCAGGCAGCGGGCTCCACCAACGGCTGACGAAGAGGGAAAATCACATGCTGATCGACCGAATCAATGAGATCGCCCGGGCCCGTGTCGGCGGCTTCAGCCGCCGTGGCTTCATCAAGGTGAGCGCTGCCGCCGGCGGGGGGCTGCTCCTGAGCATCGGTCTGCCCGCCTTCACCGGCGAGGCGGCCGCGGCGACGGCGGTCTTCGCCCCCGATGCTTTCATCCGCATCGACGCCGACGGGAAAGTGACCATGGTCATGCCCCAGGTCGAGATGGGGCAGGGCACCTACACCTCCATCCCCATGCTCATCGCCGAGGAGCTGGAGGTGGAGCTCGCCACGGTGCAGCTCGAGCATGCGCCGCCCAACGACAAGCTTTATGCCAATCCCCTGATCGGCTTCCAGGCGACGGGGGGCTCGACCTCCGTGCGCGGCTTCTGGGAGCCGTTGCGCCGCGCCGGTGCCACCGCCCGCAACATGCTGATCTCGGCCGCCGCCGACACCTGGGGCGTGGCGGCGAGCGACTGCCGGGCCGAGAAGGGCGTGGTTACTCATGCCGCCAGCGGCCGGAAGCTGGGCTACGGCGAGCTGGCGGCAAAGGCCGCAGGCCTGCCGGTGCCCGAGAAGGTAGCCCTCAAGGATCCCAAGGATTTCACCCTGATCGGGACGCCGGCCAAGCGCCTCGACACGCCGGCCAAGGTCAATGGCACGGCGATGTTCGGCATCGATACGCGGCTGCCGGGCATGAAGATCGCCGCGGTCGCCATCTCGCCGGTCTTCGGCGGCAAGCTCGCCAAGGCCGACGACAGCAAGGCGCTGGCGGTGAAGGGCGTGCGCCAGGTGGTGAAGCTCGACGATGCGGTCGCCGTGGTGGCCGATCATATGGGCGCGGCCAAGAAGGGAATCGAGGCGCTGGAGATCACCTGGGACGAAGGGGCCAATGCCAAGCTCTCGACTGGCGACATCCTGCAGCAGCTCGAATCGGCGGCCGCGACGCCGGGCGTGGTCGGCGCCAAGGAGGGCGATGTCGAGAAGGCCATCGCCGGGGCGGCCAAGAAGATCGAGGCGAATTATCACATGCCCTTCCTGGCCCATGCCGCCATGGAGCCGATGAACTGCACGGTGCATGTGACCAAGGATTCCTGTGAGGTCTGGGTGGGCACCCAGGTCGCGACCAGGGCGCAGGCCACGGCCGCCGAGGTCACGGGCCTGCCGCCGGAGAAGGTGCAGGTGCACAATCACCTCTTGGGCGGCGGCTTCGGCCGGCGGCTCGATATCGACGGCGTCACTTTGGCGGTCCGGATCGCCAAGCAAGTCGAGGGCCCGGTGAAGGTGGTCTGGACCCGCGAGGAGGATATCCAGCACGATATCTACCGGCCCTTCTACTACGGCCGGCTGACGGCGGGGCTCGATGCCACTGGCGCGCCCGTGGCCTGGCATCACCGCGTCGTCGGCTCCTCCATCCTGGCGCGCTGGTATCCGCCGGCCTTCAAGGACGGGCTGGATAGCGACGCGGTGGAAGGCGCCGCCGGGCCTTACGGCTTTCCGAATGTCCTGGTGGATTACGTCCGGCAGGAGCCGCCGGCGGGCCTCTTCACCGGCTGGTGGCGGGGCGTCGGCATCACCCACAACGCCTTCATCGTCGAAGGCTTCATCGACGAGCTTGCTGCCGCGGCGGGGAAGGATTCCGTCGACTATCGCGGCGCGCTGCTGGCCAAGTCACCCCGCGCCAAGGCCGTGCTCGATCTCGTCGCGGCGAAATCCGGCTGGGGCGAGAAGCTGCCGGCGGGCAGCGGCCGCGGCGTTTCGCTGCTCTTCGGCTTCGGCAGCTACATCGCCGAGGTCGCCGAGGTCACTGTGGACAAGGATGGCCAGGTCCAGGTGAAGCGCGTGACCTGCGCCGTCGACTGCGGCCAGGTGGTGAACCCGGATACCATCAAGGCGCAGATGGAAGGCGGGATCATCTTCGGGCTCAGCGCCGCGCTCTACGGCGAGATCACCTTGAAGGACGGCAGGGTCGAGCAGAGCAATTTCGACAGCTATCAGGTCGTGCGCATCGACCAGGCCCCGCAGGTCGAGGTCCATATCGTCCAGAGCGGCGAAGCCCCCGGCGGCATTGGCGAGCCCGGCACCGCGGCAATCGCGCCGGCGGTCGTCAACGCGATCTTCGCCGCCACGGGCAAGCGGCTGCGGAAGCTGCCCATCGACAGCGGGGCGTTGAAGTCGTCGTAGCGAAGGGAAGCTTTCCCGGCGGTCTTCGCTGTTTCTGCAGCGAATTAACAGCGACGGCCCCTGGCCCACCCTAAACCTATAGTGTATACGCAAAACGCGTATTTGTCAAACGGCGCGACACGGGCGAGGATTGCGGGGTTCCCTCTGGTATGATAGGTATCGCAAGCCTCTGAATTCGCGGGGCAAACTTCATCCCACACGAGGACCCACAGCATGATCAAGGATCCGCCGCTTCTGAGGATCAGGCGCGGCTTCACGCGGCCAAGCGAGGCGTTGCTGGCCGGGTTTGCCGGCATCCCGACGGGCTATCTGGTCGACGC
>DATHQQ010000710.1:0-5113 GCA_035482595.1 Verrucomicrobiia bacterium | reverse complement strand
TACGGCGCCGAAGGATTTGCTGATCGCCTCGAGCTCGACGGTCATGATTCCCCGATTGGCATAAGGCTAGCCCTTCACCGCGCCGAGCAGCAGTCCCTTGGCGATGTATTTCTGGGTCGCGACGGTGAGCGCCACGACGGGGGCGATCATGATGACGATCAGGGCCGACATGTACCACCATTGCGGTCCGCGCGTGCCGTTCTGCGCCGCCACCAGGATCGGCATGGTCTGGGCCTTGGCAGTGGAGAGGAAAAGCGCCAGGAGATATTCGTTCCAGGCCAGGATCAGGACCAGCAGCGCCGTGGCGATCAGCCCGGGCTTGGCCAGCGGCAGGACGATCTGGAAAAAGATGCGATAGCGCGATGCGCCGTCGAGCGACGCGCTTTCCTCCAGATCCCTCGGGATGCCGGTGAAGAAATCGTACATCAGCCAGACGACGATGGGCAGGTTCACCGTCATATAGGTGACGATGAGGGCGAAGCGGGTATCGAGCAGGCCGAGCTGCTGGAACATGACATAGATCGGCAGGGCCGCCACCACCGGCGGCAGGATGCGCTGGGAGATCATCCAGAACAGGATATCGCCATTGCCGATATGGGCGCGCCCATATCTCGCCAATGCGGGTCGGGCCAGTGCGCGCGCCGCCAGGAAGAAGATCGCCAACGCCGCCAGCGCTGCGATCCGCCAATCGACATGGAAGAACATGATGGCGGCCGAGGCCAGGGCCAGCAGCAGGATGAAGGCGAGGATCGAGGCGATGCGCGGTTTGTACTCGATGCGCGAGAGGCCATAGGCTGCCATGCTGCCCACCAGCACCGCGAGGACCGTGCTGCAGCTGGCCACGATCAGGGAATTGAAATAGGGCCGCAGCGTGTCGTTGCCGAGATCGACGAAGATGTAGCGCCAGGCATGGAGCGAGGGCTGGAAATCCAGGAAAGGCAGATATTTCGGCGGGTAGGCGACGTCGATCGGCAGCTTGAAGGAGGTGATGACCAGCCAGTAGAGGGGAAAGAGGACGATCACCGTCCAGAACCCCAGCAGGCCGTAGATCAGGCAGGCGCCGGCCGGCGAGAGGTCGCCCAGCCGCCGTGCGCGCAAGATGCCGGAGGGGCGCG
Source organism: Verrucomicrobiia bacterium (assembly GCA_035482595.1). Taxonomy (GTDB): domain Bacteria; phylum Pseudomonadota; class Alphaproteobacteria; order Dongiales; family Dongiaceae; genus DASXQK01. The sequence goes on along the minus strand of DATHQQ010000710.1, from coordinate 3,998 downwards.
CGCGGCTCATGCGCGGGCCCGCCGCTGGGGGATGATGACGAAGTTGAAGAAGGAGACGGCGGCGACGGTGGAGACGAAGAGCAGCATATAGGCGACCGCCGCCGAGCCGCCGAGATCCAGCGTCCGCCAGGCGATGAAGGAATGCAGCGTCAGGGATTCCGTGGCGATGCCGGGCCCGCCATTGGTCAGCACATTGGGCAGGTCGATGATCTTGAAGGCCTCGATCACGCGGATCAGGCAGACGGTCGCGGCGACCGGCGCGATCTCCGGCCAGGTCATGTCGCGGAAAATCTGCCAGAAGCCCGCCCCATCGAGGGAAGCGGCCTCGATCTGCTCTCGCGACTGGCTTTCCAGCGCCGCCAGCATGACCAGGAAGATGAAGGGGATCCATTGCCAGGAATCCCCCACCATCACCACGGTGCGCGCCGACCAGGCGGCCGAGGCCCAACTGAGATCGCCGAGACCGAGGAAGCGCCAGATGGGCGAGAGCGGCCCCTGGGTCATGTCCGCCAGCATGCGGAAGGTATAGGCCACCCCCACCGGCGTCACCATCAGCGGAATGAAGAAGACGACGCGGAAGAAGCCGCGGGCCGCTATCTGCTGGGCGCAGAGCAGAGCCAAACCCAAACCGATCACGAACTGTGCCGCGACGCCGATGGCGACATAGAGCACGGTGACGCCGAGGGAGCCGAACTGGCCCCCCGGCCCCAAGGTCGCGGCAAAGAGCAGGAGGATCGCCAGCAGCAGGGCTGCCCCGATCAGCCGGCCCAGAATTCCCGCCGCCGTGATCCGCCCATCCCGCAGATAAGCCACCAGGCGGCGCAACAGGAACCACGCCCCCGCCGCCAGCAGCAGCCAACCGTACCAGGGCACCGGCGCGAAGACGCCGAGGAAATGAAACTGCTCGCTGCCGAAGAGCAGCTTCTTGAAATTGAGCCAGCCGATATAGCGCAGCCGATAGCCGCCGGCCACGAGCTGGAAGCGGGAGACCGCCAGATAGGCTGAGACCAGCAAGGGGAAGATCGAGAAGGCAAGGATCACCAGCACCGCCGGCAGGACGAACAGCCGATCGGCGCGCCGGTCGAGCCAAGTCGCGAGACGGCCGGTGGGAAGTCGTCCCTGCTTGCCAGTGCCTGTCTTGCCGGCGGGCGCCTGCATCATCTCTCTGTCGCGCTACCCTAGAGCCTGATCGTCTCAAGCCGAAACGGCTTGAGACGTGAATCAGGCTCTAATCATTTAAGCAGAGCAAGATTCACGGGTCAGCTTGATTCAAGCTGACCCGATCTTGCTCTAGGCTGAATTCATACCGGAATCGATGGGCGCCGGCGTTCTCTGCGAACGTCGGCGCCCATCTCGTTCGATCGTGGCTCCTCGACTCCTTCTTCATCGTCATTCCCGCGAGATCGGGGATGACGAAGGAGACAGGGGCTGCTGCTGCTACTGCCCCAGCGTCGACTTGTAGGCGGCGAGCTGGCCGTCGCGGCCGATCTCGTCGGTGATCTCGTTCCAACCGTCGGTGATCGTCTTCATGGTCGCCTCGACCGTGAGCTCGCCCGCGAGCATGCGAGCGACCGAGGTGTCGAGCACCACCTGCTCATAGCGCTGGTTCTGCGGGATGCGCAGGTCGAGCGCCATGTTGGGGCTGTTGAGGCTGTCCTGGATGGCGCCGAGATAGACCTTGGCCGCCTGCTCGCTCATCCCGGCCTTGAGCCAGAGGTCCAGGGTCTTGAACTGGGAGAGGCGATAGGGGTTGAAGCCGGTCTTGCCGATGGTGACGTCGACATTCGACTGCGCCGGCTGGGCCATATAGGAGAGGAAGGCGAAGGCCGCATCCTTCACCTTCGGATCGGCATGGGCGTTGATGCCCCCGCCCCAGCCGCCGAAGGCCGCGAAGGGCGTGTGATTGACGCCGTCGATCGCATGGGGGCAGGTCGTGGCGTCGCAGGCCACCAGCTTGCCCGTCGCGCGGTCCACCACCTGGGTGGATCCCGGCATGATCACCGCGCCGACCTTGTCCTGGACCTTGGATTCGGTCGGATCGACGGCCAGCGTGCCGATATCACCCCAATCGAGGCTGAGGGCGCATTGGCCGGAGATGAAGAGCTTGCGCGTATCGCCGACGTCGAGATTGATCTCGTCCGGAGGCCCGTATTTGGTCGAGTCCAGATAGACCTGAAGGGCCTGGCGGAAGCCCTCGGTGCTGGTGAGGGGTTGCATGTTGGTGGTGTCGAAGAAGATACCCTGCTTGGTGCCCTGGGATTGCAGCCAGCCACCCGCGATGCTGAGAATCGCCCAATAGGCCTGGGCATTGCGCTTCTTGGAGATGCAGGAGCCGTAGTCGGCCTTGCCGTCCCCGTTCATATCCATGCCCTGGGCGGATTTGGCGATATCCATATAGTCGGCCCAGGTCTTCGGCGGCTGCTTGCCGAGCTTCTGCAGCACGTCGGTCCGGTAGTAGACCATTTGGAAGTCGCCATCGAGGGTGACCATGTACTTCTTCCCGGCGAAGGCCTGGGAGAAATCGCGGAAGAAGGGCGCCACATCCTCCTCCTGCAGGGCCTTGTCGGCGTCAATGCGAGGGGTCAGATCCTCGAGATAGCCGGGGGTCGCGTAATCCACCATCCATTGCGGAGCGAATACCGCCGCATCGATGCTGTTGGTGCCGCCGGCCCAGTCGGTCAGCAGCTTCTGGTAGAGATCCGAGAAGGGCACCGTGATGACATTGACCTTGGCGCCCGTGAGCTTCTCGAAATCGGGTGCCCGGCGCTGCAGCGGCTCGGCGATCTGGGGGCCGGTGAAGGTCATGATGTTGACGGTGACGCCGTCGAATTGCCCGGCCGCGACCGGTCGATCGATCCCTGCGCCGGCGAGGCAGAGGCCAAGACCCGCCGCCAAGAGAGCCTGTCTCCTTGCTGTCATCTCTTTCCTCCCGATGGGGCCGCCGCCGAAAGGCGCGCGGCCGGATCTGCTCGTCCCCGTCAGCCGCGGCAGATCCGCGCTTGTCCCGGGGCGATGCTTATCTGATATACTAGTATTCTATCCTCGGACGTCAATCGGATTTCCGCGTCGCGGGGAAGGCAGGAGGAAATGGCCGAGAATTCCGTCCTTGCGCGGCCCCGAGCGGCGAGGCGACAATCCGGCGCCATGACATCGGCGCGCTCGCCCCTGCCCGAAGATGCCAGGATCGAGCGCTCGTCGCCGATCCCCGATCAGGTCTATCGCATCCTGCGCCAGGCCATCCTGTCGCTTGCCTTGCCGCCGGGCGCGGTGATCGTCGAGAAGGAGATCACCGACCGCCTGGGCATCTCGCGCACCCCCGTGCGCGACGCCATCCGCCAGCTCGCCGATGAGCGGCTGGTGGATATCAAGCCCCAGTCCGGCACCTATGTGGCGCTGATCGACCGTCACCAGCTGGAGCAGGGGCGGCTGATCCGTCGCGCCCTCGAGGTCGAGGGCATCAAGCTTGCCGCGCCAAATGTGGATGAGCGGGCGCTCGAGCGGCTCGAGGATCTGGTCGCCTTGCAGGAGCGCGCCGCCGGGCGCGGCCGGCATGCGGAGTTCATCCTCCATGACGATGCCTTCCACCGGGCCATCAGCGAGCTCAGCGGCTATGAGCGCCTCTGGCCCACCATCAACCGTTCCAAGGCTCATCTCGACCGGGTGCGCCACCTCTCCACACCTCTGTCCCAGCATGCGGCCAAGGCGATCGCCCAGCACCGCGCCATCCTGAAGGCGCTCGCCAGCGGCGAGCCCGAACGTGCCGCCAAGGCCATGACGCATCATCTGGACGACGCCTATGCGCGGCTCTCGGTGGTGCTGAAGCATCATGCGGAGATGTTCGGCTAGAGCAAGATCGGGTCAACTTGAATCAAGCTGACCCGTGAATCTTGCTCTACTTAAAGATTAGAGCCTGATTCACGTCTCAAGCCGAACCGGCTTGAGACGATCAGGCTCTAGGCATCGACCAGGGGCCGGATGAGGCTGGCTTCGCCGCTAGC
>DATHQQ010000709.1:0-2778 GCA_035482595.1 Verrucomicrobiia bacterium | reverse complement strand
CTCCACCGCCACCACCTGCCTGCCGCCGAGACTTTGCAGTACCAGCTGTGGCGGTGCGCTTGCGTTCGGGCCGATGGAGATGGCCGTGATCATCTCCCCCTTCGCCGTCGCGGGATCGGTTTCGATCTCGAGGCGCCACTGGCCCTTCACGAACTCCATCCGCTTGGCGAGATCCTTTCGCCTCGGATCGAGCACCCAGCTCTGGGCCGTGGAGGCGGGATCGACATCGACGCCGTCGATGTAAGCCTCGAACCCATTCCCGCCCACGGCACGCAGCTTCGCGGAGCGCGGCCAGAGAAGCTGGATCACGGCGCGGCTCTGCCCGCGCTGCACCAGGGCCCGATCGCCCTCGGCTTCGAGGATGCCGGCGCCTGCGCTGCCCTGGACGGGCCGTAGCCCCGCGATCTCGGGGGCTTGGCGCAGATGAAACAGCGCTCGCACCCTGTCGACGCCTCTTAGCGAGAATTCATCGCGGATGATGAAGAGATCGGGCCTGACGAAGATGATCGTTCGCCGATAGCGCGTCACATGGCGGGGATCATAGGCCACGGTTGCATCGCCGCCAGCGGTGACGATGCCATCTTCATCGCGATAGTCGGTAATGGCGCCCTGATAGAGAATGGCCCCGGGGTACCAGATCAGGCGGTTGGCAACGGGAAAATGCTCGGCCGAGAGATGCCGTGCCTGGCCGGGGTCCGCGCCGAGCTGGCCGCCGTCGCGGTCCGGCCGAGGCGATCCGGCGGGCGAGAAGACCATGGTATTGCGGGCGAAGGAGAGCCCACCCCAGCGGTCGCGATAGGCGCTGGGCGAGCCGAAGTAGTTCGCGCCCGAGACGATGAGATCGTCATTGCCGCGCCAGATGGTGAAATGCCCGGCATCGGGCTCGGCATGCTCCGTGCGGGGGCCGAGATCGAACCAGGCCACGGTCTCCGGACGGGCCGAATCCCATCCGGAGCGGAAATTGACCATTCCGCCGACCGGCATCTCTCGCGAAAGAGGGATGCCGGCGGCTTCGGGCGCTAGCCGCTTCACGCCTTCGTCGACCAGCAGCAGCGCCAGCCATTGCGGATCTGTCGGCCGGCCCCAGCCCTGGCGCTCCCGGATGCGCTCACCGACATATTGCGCCAGACCGTCCTTGAGATAGCCGGCGAGCAGCAGAGGACCGATCGCCGAGGGCCGCTGGTCGGCCTGCAGCATGCCGCGCCCATCGGCGACCTGATCGCCGGGGCCGGCCATGACGTCACCGCCATCGGCCGAAAGCAGCCGCAGCAATACCTCCGGCCGGTTCAGCAGGTAGTGATTGCGGCGGACCAGATCCTCGCCGGTCGCGATGCTCCACAAGATCGACGGCGTCACCAGGAACAGGTCCTGATAGGCATAGGTCTTGTAGGTGCCGTCGCCATGCACCTCATTGGCGAATTCGGTGTCGTTCTGGATGGCCGCCGCGGCCTTTGCCAGGCGCGGGCTGGCACCCGGCTCCCCTTCGATGGCGAGCACCCCCTGCAGATAGGCGTGAAAGCCCAGGAAATGCGCCTCATGCCATTGGAAGCGCTTGTCCAGCGCAGCCTCTCGCAAGGCGTTGCGCGAGTCGATGAATTGCACGAGCGCGGCGCGCTCCGCCGCGGAAAGGGCGCCGTAGCACCAATCGAAGACAAGGCTCGCCTCATCGCCATAGACCGCGCGGGAGGGGCCGGCGAGCTTATAGGGCTCCGCCAGGGCATCGGGGACGGCGGCATGACAGAGGCTGGCGTCGCCGGTGGCGAGATACTGCAGCGCGCGCGACAGCGGATCCGTCTTCCCGCGATAGAGGCCGACGATGTCCCGAAAAGCGGGGTCTCGCCATCTTGCCTTGAGGCGCTTCAAGGCCTCGGAATCGACATAGAGCCGCGGATGATCGGCCCTGACGGCCGGTTGATCCCAGAGATGCGGATTGACGGTCAGGGGGCGAAAGCGCGTCGCCTCCGGCGGAACGGCCGTCGCGCAGCCCGTGGCATCGCTTTCGCTCGGCAGACCGCCGGCCGCCAGCATCACGGCCGCGACGATCAGCCCGAGGCGCACCGGCCTTCGGCAGAACCGCGCGAACATCGCAAGCTACCGCGTCTTCAGCAGATGCTGGTCACCGAGGCTCGTCGGCGTCGAACGGTGGAGAGCCCGGCTCACCCCCTGATCGAAGGCTTCCACCATATGCCGCAGATCGAGCTTCTCACGGCTCAGCAGCGCGCCGGCCGACAGGCTTCGACGCAGCTCGACGGAGCTGGCGAAGAGCAAGAGGCCCGCATCCAGCTCCTCCAGCGATCCCAGGATCAGGCCGTTGATCCCCGACTCGACATAGTCGATCTCCGGGCTATGCAGCTCCGACTGGCAGGTGATCACGGGAAGGCCATGGGCAAAGGCATGATTGACGGCCAGCCCGACGTAGCCCGGGATCACCACCGCATCGCTGGCGCGGAAGATGCGGCCGAGAGCGTCGCTCTCCTGAACCTGACCCAGGAAGCGGCACCAGCTCTCGCCGTGGGCCAAGTCCCGGAGTTCGGATTCTGCAGGCCCGCTGCCGACGACCAGAACCTCGACCGCCATGGTCTGGCGCCGGCGCAGCGTCCGCACCGCCTCGATCAGCGCATCGACCCGCTTGGCCTCGTTCATCCGACCTACGAACAGGAAGACCACGGCCTCGGGCGAGAGCCCGAAATCCCGCCGCAGCCCGGCCCGGTCGAGCGATTGCGCACGGGCATGGGCGGCCACTTCCGCCGAGGTGTCGATGGTATTGTTCAGGACCGT
>DATHQQ010000708.1:0-3995 GCA_035482595.1 Verrucomicrobiia bacterium | reverse complement strand
GTTGCCTATCTCCTCGCGAGCCTGCCGCTCAGAATCAGCAATCTCTTGATGATCATGGTGCTGCTGCCTTTCTGGACCTCGCTGCTGGTGCGCACCACCGCCTGGGTCGTGCTGCTGCAGCAGCATGGCGTCGTCAACGATCTGCTGATGTCGCTCCATCTCATCTCCCAGCCGGCCGAGCTGATCTTCAACCGGGTCGGCACCATCGTGGCCATGACCCATATCCAGCTGCCCTTCACGTTGCTGCCGATCTACAGCGTGATGAAGACGATCTCGCCCAGCCATGTTCGCGCCGCGCGCTCGCTGGGCGCCGGGCCCTTCTATGCCTTCTGGCGGGTCTATTTCCCCCAGACCGTGCCGGGAATCGCGGCGGGCTGCCTGCTCACCTTCATCCTGTCCCTGGGCTATTACATCACCCCGGCGCTGGTCGGCGGCCCGACCGATCAAATGGTTAGCTATTTCGTCGCTCTCTACACCAACCGCGAGCTCAATTGGGGGATGGCCTCGGCCCTGGGCGCGATCCTCCTCACCGCGACCCTGATCCTCTATTACGTCTACAACAAGATCATCGGCGTCGACCGCCTCAAGCTGGGGTAAGCAGAAGATGGCCGTTCCCGTCTATGCCTCGCCGATCGAACGCATCTGGTATTACCTGCTTCGCCTGATCTGCGCCGCGGTGCTGCTGTTCCTGATCTCGCCGATCCTGGCGATCATGCCGCTCTCCTTCAATTCGGTGCCCTTCTTCACCTATCCGATGCCGGGCCTGTCGCTGCGCTGGTATGAGGATTTCTTCCTGACCGACCGCTGGCAGGGGGCACTGCGCAACTCGATCTTCGTCGCCTCCAGCACCACGGTCCTGGCGACGGTCCTGGGCACTCTGGCCGCGCTCGGCCTCAGCCGTTCGAACTTCCCCTTCCGCACCGCGGTCATGAGCATGCTGATCTCGCCCATCGTGGTGCCGGTGGTGATCACCGCCGTGGGCATGTATTTCTTCTATGCCGATGTCGGGCTGCTCAACACCTATACCGGGCTGATCCTCGCCCATACCACGCTGGCCGCCCCCTTCGTGGTCATCACCGTGACCGCGACCTTGATCGGCTTCGATCATTCGCTGAGTCGGGCCGCGGCGGGGCTCGGGGCGCCGCCGACCACCGTTTTCTTCAAGGTGATCCTGCCGCTGATCTTGCCGGGCATGATCTCGGGCGCGCTCTTCGCCTTCGGCACCTCCTTCGACGAGGTGGTGGTCGTGCTCTTCGTCGCCAGCCCCGAGCAGCGCACTTTGCCCAAGGTGATGTTCGCCGGCATCCGCGAGATGATCAGCCCCACCATCACCGCCGCGGCGACAGTGCTGATCCTGGTCTCCATCGGCATGCTGACCACGGTCGAGCTGCTGCGCCGGCGCTCCGACCGGCTGCGGGGGATCAGGGCCTAGACTTTCCTTTTTCCGTCATTCCCCGCTTTCGCGGGAATGACGGAAGAGGGTAGCGGTGCCTCGACTAAGCCAGCACCTGATATTGGATATCCGTGATCTGCCGGTTGGCGCCGTTGATGGGCAGGATGTCCTGAGGGCAGGCGGACATGGCGACGATGCAATCCATCTCGGCGCGCAGGATCACATAATCGCCGGGCTTGGAGACGGGCTCACCCCAGGCGGTCTTGCCCTCGGGATCGACGGGGATGTTCATCCACAGATTGAGCGGGCTCGGTGTCTCGGGCGGGGTGAGGCCGATCTGGCGCATGCCGGCGGCGAGATTGTCGGTGCAATTGTCGTGATAGGTGGTGCAGCCGAGCAGGCCGTAGCGGTAGTCGTCGCAGGCCGCGATCAGCGTGTCATGGATGCCGGGCGAGGTATCCGCCTCGAAGAGCAGGATCGGGCGGCGCCGGTTGGTGATGAGATGATGGCCCTGGCGCGGGAAGATCGTGCCTATGGTGGGGCGCATATGCTCCATTGACATGAACTCGCGCAGATCCTCGGCGTTGAAGGCCCAGGTGTCGCAGACCTGGGTGCCCGATACATTGATGATCTTGATCGCCTGGCCCTTGGTCAGGCGTTGGGCGCGCCCGCGGCGCGCCGGTACGGTCATGAGCTCGCTCGCATCCGACATATTTGCCTCCCCTCCACTACGGTGCCCGGCTGAAAAAAGGGTCGCCATGAGCCGGGCCTCTCGGATAAGAGGGGGCGATGACGGCCATGGTCAATAGTGTCGATGACGCCGCCTTGTTCTGGGACGGCTTGGCGGAGGAGCTGGCTGCCTGGCAGGCGAGCGGCCGGCGGGCCAGCTTCTGGTGGCGCGACGACGACGCCGTCGCGGCAAGCCCGGCATTGGAGCGGCTGGCCGCCCTCAGCGCGGCGGCCGGGGCGCCCCTCGCCATCGCCGCCATCCCCAAGCTGATCGAGCCCAGCCTGGCGCCGGCTCTCGCCGGGCATTCCACGGTCTGGCTGCTGCAGCATGGTTTCGCGCATATCGATCACGCCAAGGGTCGCGGGAAAGGCGCCTGGGAGCTCGGCTTGCACCGGCCGATGGAGATCATCCTGGGGGAGCTCGAGGCCGGGCGGGCGATCATGCAGGCCGCATTCGCCACCCAGTTCCTGCACGTGGTCGCGGCCCCCTGGAATCACATCGATCCGCAACTGATGCCGGGGCTTCGCGAGCGCGGCTACCGCGGTGTCTCTTCCTATGGCGAGCGGCCGCTCTTCCCGCCGCTACCGGGCTTCGTCGAGGCGAACATCCATTTCGACGTTTCGAACTGGAAGCAGGGCGCCCGCTTCCGCGGCGAGGCGGCGGCGCTGGAGATGATCGTCGGCCATCTGCGCCGCCGGCGGCTCGGCGAGGCGGAGCAGGACGAGCCGACGGGGATCGTCACCCATCATGCGGCTCTCGATGAGGCCTCCTGGCGCTTCATGGCCGAGTTCCTCACCTTCGTCGCCGGCCATCCCGCCGCCCAGTGGCTCTCCCCCAAGGAAATCTTCGGAGGATCGGGCCGCCCATGAGCAGGGCCAAGGTTCGGCCCGCCGTGGCCTCGGATATCGAGACGGTCTGCCGCCTGCTCCATGAGCAGATGAACCGGCGCCTGCTGCCCGAGCGCTGGCGGCGGATCACGACCTACGGCTGGCTCGAGGACAAACCCGATTTCGGCCGCGTCGTTGACGACGGCGGGCGCATCGTGGGCTTCGTCGGCTCGGTCTATGCCGACCGCGAGATCGCCGGGCGGCGGGAGCGGGTGGTAAGCATGTCCTCCTGGTATCTCGACAAGGCCTATCGCGGCCAGGGCCTGGGCTTCGAACTCATGGCCGCGGCGACAGCTGACGACAGCGCGACCTACACCATGATCACGGTTTCGCCCCGCAACCTCGCCATGCTGCCGAAGCTGGGGTATCGCATCCTCGATCACGACCGCCACGTCTGGTCCGCCTCGGGGAGGCCTGTCCCCGGTCTTGAGATCGAGCGGGATCCGGGGCGGATTTTCGAGCGGGCGGAGAGCATCCAGCGCCGGATGCTGCAGGATCACGCATCGCTGCCGGTGCACCCTGTCCTCATCTCCGCCGGGAGCGACAGCTGTCTTGCGGTCTTCTCCGTCAAGAAGAAGGGCGAGGACGTCACCTATTTCGATGCGATGCATCTGAGCGCCCCCGGCTTCTTCGCAGGCCACGCCCAGGCCATCGCCGATGCCCTGCTGCCGCCCGGCAAGGCCGTGCTGGCCGTCGACCGCCGCCTTCTTGCTGGCCACCCCGCGGACGGCCGCGTCGAAAGCATACCCGTCGCCCGCTACTACAAGTCCCAGCGCCTCGCACCGGCAGAGGTGGACAATTTGTATTCGGAGCTTCTGCTGCTGGATCTGAAGCTGGATTGAGGTCGTGATTCCGGCGAAGGAGAGAGGGAACATCGCCACCCCACTGCCGTCATTCCGGCGAAAGAGCGTGTGAAGGAATTGGCGTTTGGGTCTGTTTGTGATTCCCTAGCTATGGCTAAAGGAGGCAGGGCATGACGGGGAAG
>DATHQQ010000707.1:0-4954 GCA_035482595.1 Verrucomicrobiia bacterium | reverse complement strand
GAGCTGCATCGATGCGCCGGGTGTCGATCGCCATCAGCTGCACGAGATGATCGGTGCGGCCGCGGTGACATTCTTCGATCGGAATCTGGACGTGCAGCGGCCGCAATAGGCCATGGAATCGGCGCTGCGGATTGTCATCCTCTCTCCGCCGGATCCGGCCGCCTGACCTCACCTATTTTCTCTCACGCCATTCCAGCGAAAGCCGGAATCCAGGGGCCACAGGACGAGCAGCTTGCCGCTCGCCCCTGGACCCCGGCTTTCGCCGGGGGTGACGGAATAGAGGGAGCCGCTTCGCCGGCAACGGCGTTATTGCCGCCAGGGCTTCGTCGAGCTGATTCGACTCTGCGAGCTTCTGCTATTTCAGGAAGCGCGTGCTGATATAGCCGTCCATGCCGTTGATCTTGACGCGGGTCCAGCTTCCCGAGCTGCCGACCGCCATGACCTTGGCGCCGCTGTTAAGCTTTGTCAGGACCTTTGAACTGGAGGTCGGGTGCTGCCGGACATTGACGGCCGTTCCCGTCACGGTCATCTCCTGATCCGCGACCATCTGCAGGAGCGACGGCTGAGCGACGACGGGGGTGCCGAGAGGTGCACCCTGAGCGATGCCCAGGGACGCGATAGATGTGGCCCCCATGACTAATGCCACCATGAGTACGCGCATCGTGGGTTTCCTTTCCTGGAAGGCGCGACTGCTGCGACCGCAACGGCACAACTTGCGCCCACACGGACAAACCAAGCATCCGATCTTAAGGTTGCGTGTACTTTTGTTCACGTTAGGCTCAGCGCGCGTCCGGACGTCCGGCGCGCAGCAAAGCGATCTGGAAGAGAGCGAAGGCGGCGCAGACGGCGGCCAGCATCATCGGCAGCCCCGAGCCGCTCCAGGCGCCGAGCGCAAGCCCGCCGATGGGCGGCCCCACCACGGCGCCGAGACCATAGAGGATGCTGCGAAGGGCCAGCGCCGAGGCCAGCTGCTCGCCGGCAAAGACCTCGCCCATGAGGGCCAGGCTCACGGTCCAGACACCACCCGTGGCCACGCCCAGGAGAAACAAACTGAGCCATAGGCCCAGGGCGATATGGACCATATGAGGCAAGAGAAGGCAGATCGCCAAGGCGAGAACCGTCATGGCCAGCAGCAGCATGGGGCGGCTCATGCGGTCGGCGGCCCAGCCGATGGGCAGCTGGATCGCCAGCACTCCGATCTGCAGCACGATCAGCATCGTCACCGCATCCCCCTGGCCGAGACCATTGCGCAGGCCAAAGAGCGGAAAGAAGGAATCGCCGGTGGCATCCATCGTGCCCTGGAACAGGGAAGCGACGAGCGCGACGCCGCCGAGGCTGAGAAGCGACGGCAACCGCGGGAGACCCGGCCGATAGACCAGCACCTCCGGCTCGGACGCCAGCAGCAGCGGGATCCCCGCCAGGGCGACGAGGAGGATCGCGATCAGGAAGGGCGGCCATCCGCCGGCACCGACGATCCGGATGATCAGCGGCCCCATGCCGAAGCCCGCCGACCAGAGGAAGCCGAAGATGCCGATGATGCGGCCTCGGGCATGGTCCGGCGCCAGGCGGTTGACCCAGGTCTGGGTGCAGAGGAAGAGGGTCGTCACCGCCGCGCCGAGAACCAGACGGATGGCAAACCAGGGATAGACATTGTCGAAGAGATGGAGGAGCGCCAGCGCGCCCAGGATCACCAGGATGCAGCCGCCGGCCGAGCGCCGCATCCCGAACAGACCGATGAGTCGCGGAACGAAGGGGGAGATCGCCAGCCCCGCGAGGGATTGGGTGGCGGAGCTGAGACCGATCATCCGGCCATCGACGCCCTGGCCGTCGAGGATGAGGGAGAGCAGCGGCCACATCAGCCCCATGGTCGTGCCCACGGCCGAGGTGCAGATGATGGCCGCCGCCAAGCTTCGCCGTTGATCCGACGTTATGATGGCTTCGGCCGTCATGAACCCCAAACCGGATGAGCCGCCCACCCCGCGCGGCAGCGCCGGTGCAGAAGAGCCCGCCCGCGATTTCGGGGCAAGGCGATTGTGCGGATGGCGAAAGGACAGCTGACGATTGCCGCGTCGGCGGATAGATTGCGACCGGACTTGGGTTCAACGCGACAACGCCGCTTTGGGGGATCGTCAGACGATGGAAGCCGACAGAAAGCCCGACGAGACCGTCCGGCTCACGATCGATGGCCACAATGTCCTGGCCTACAGCTTCGGTTCGGGCCCCGAGGTGCTGTTCTGCATGAGCGGCGGGCCTGGCGCGCCTTGCGACTATGTCCGCGAGAGCCACAGCCATCTGGCCGACCACGGGTATCGGGTCGTCGTCCATGATCAGCTCGGCACCGGCGCCTCCGACCGCCCCAAGGATTTCAGCCTCTGGCGGGTCGAGCGCTTCGTCGCCGAGGTCGAGACCGTGCGCCAGGCGCTGGGCCTGGGCAAGGTGCATCTCCTCGGCCAATCCTGGGGCGGCATGCTGGCGCTGGAATATGCACTGGCCCATCCCGAGGGGGTGAAGACCCTGATCTCGGTCAACGGGCTGGCGGATACGCCTCTCACCTTGCTCCATATGGAGCGGCTGCGAAGCGCGCTCGGCGCGGAGACGGTCGCCATGATGGCGCGCCATGAGGCGGAGGGCACGACGGCCCATGTCGAGTACCAGGCCGCGGTCACCATCCTCGAGCGCCGCCATCTCTGCCGGCTCGCCGAATGGCCGGCGGCGCTTCAGCGCTCCCATGACGGGATGAACATGGATATCTACGGCAGCATGTGGGGGCCGAATGAGATGACCTGCATCGGCACGCTGAAGCAATGGAGCGTGGTCGACCGGCTGCACCGCATCACCCAGCCGGCCCTGGTCATCAGCGGCCACTATGACGAGGTTGCCCCGCCCGTCGCCGCCCAGATCCATCGCGGCCTGCCCAATGCCGAGATCAAGGTCTTCCCCAACAGCTCCCACACCCCCTTCTTCGAGGAGCCGGAGGCCTATTTTGCCGTGCTGAGGAGCTTCCTGGACCGCAACCGGGGCTGAGCGCGCCCGGCGTCGGGCGGCCTCAGACCATTTCGCGGCAGCGCCGATCGATATCGAAGGCGTGCAGGACGAATTCCTTGATCGAGGCGGCAAGCGCCGGGGAATCCGCCGCGAGCTTGCGCAGCCCCTTCGTTGGATCCGGGCGCAGCTTGACCACGGCGCCGCGATCGTCGAACTCGACGGTGATCTCGCGTGCACGAGATCCGCGCCGCGGCACCCGCGCTATGGCCATGGTCAGCTTTTGCGGTTGAATCTGCAGGCAGGAAAATTCGAAGCGGTCGCTGTCCCCCGCCACATGCAGCCGCGAGAGGTGATAGCGGTGGTTGAGATCGAGGGGCAGATGGGCGGCGGCCAGTTTGTTGAGATGCTGGACGCCGGCGGCGCTGATGGCGCGCTCGGCAGGATTTTCCCGGGTCAGCGGCTCCCAGACTTCGGTGCGAAATAGTTCCGCGTCCTGCGGATCCACGGCTGACCAATCGACGGCGGCGCGCAGCCAGCGCGCCACGCGATAGATGGTCGCAAACTGATCCCGCTCGGAGAGCGGGTGATAGGGGATACGCGGCGCGGAGGAAGACATCGGGGCAATCATGATCTGGGGCGGCAAGCCAGGGAGCGGATGAGACGGGTGCTTCAGCGCCCGAGAGTCGTGGGTGAGGCCATGGGCGCCCCGTAAAGCGCGCGCTCGCGTTCGATATCCGCCAGTTCGTAGGGCGGCGCCGCCTCGTCGAAGGCAGTCCAGCCGGCGTTGCGATAGGTTTCGCCGCGGAGATCGATGTCGACGGGGTTATGCCGATGGAGGATGGCTTCGACGCCCTGCGCCAGCCCGTTGGGCGCGCGCACCGACAGCAAGGTGCCGCCGCGGCGAACACCCTCGGCATAGACATGGGCGTCGGCCTCCGGAACCCCCGCCTCGGTCAGCGATCCGATGATGCCGCCCGTCGCGGCACCCACCGCCGCACCGGTGACGGCGCCCATGGCGGTGGCCGCGAGCCATCCCAGCCCCACCACCGGACCGATGCCCGGCACCGCCAGCATGCCCAGACCCGCCAGCAGGCCGACGCCGCCGCCCAGCACCGTGCCGACGCCGGCAGCCGTGCCGGCATGAGCGCCCGTCTCGGACGGTGATGCCGCGGCGTAGCGATCGTCGGCGTTGTTCGCGATCATGCTGATGTCGCCCGTCGGCACGCCGCTGGCTTCCAGGTCGCGCGCGGTCTCCAGGGCGGCGTCATAGTCGTCATAGAGACAGGTGATCATGCGGCTCATGCGATGGCTCCGTTCGCGGGTATTGTCCGAATGAAACCCCACCTCGATCGACTCGTTCCGCCGCGGGAAGTTTCGAGATCTCAGAGGGAGAGAGCCGCGATCGCACCGCGCAAGGGCTCGCTGCTGATGGCGATGATTCCGTCGAAGGGCGTGTCCATCTCCAGGATGAGAAACAGCGCCCCGGACACCGAGGCGGCGCAGATGACCAGGATGCTGATCACGGTGGCGTTGCGCGGGGCGAAGATGGCCCAGCTCATGAAGATCATCGCGGTCCAGGCGACCAATATGTAGAGGAAGGGTGCCGGAATGGTGCCTTTCGTCGCCTGGAGCACTTCCACGCGATGGGCGGCCAGATCGGCGAGCTCATCGTGGAGATCGGATCTCACCTGCTGCTCGAGGATCGTGGGCGCCGGCAGATTCATGATGGTCTGGTAGGTCGACATATAGATCTCGGCACTTCTCCCCTGGGGACCCGCCCCCTCGAAGGTTTCCGCAACGGCGAGCTGGGCGAGGCGGGCAAGGTTCTGGCGGATCGTGGCGGCAGCGGGGGCATCGATCTCCCGCGTGCCCATGTTCATCTCGATCAAGCGGGCGGCCTGCTGCTTGATCTCGCTGTCCGCCGCGTCATAGGAGCTCTTCACCTCGGCGGTCAGCAGGCCCAGCACCA
>DATHQQ010000706.1:0-3236 GCA_035482595.1 Verrucomicrobiia bacterium | reverse complement strand
CGCCATTGGCGAAGCTCGTCTCCAGCCCGGCATCGGCCTGGCGGTCGACGACCACGACCTCGTGGCCGTCCTTCGCCAGATAATAGGCGGTGAGGACGCCGATCAGCCCGGCGCCGAGGACGACGATCCGCACCGGCGAGCAGCCTATCGCTTACGAATTCTTGCCGAGATGGGCATAGGCGACGATCTCGATCACGGCCCCGGGCACCATGAGGCCGGCGACGATGACGGTCGCGCGATTGGGATAAGGCTTGGAAAAATGCTTCCGGTAGACTTCGTTCATTCCGGCGAAATCCTCCTTGCGCGTCAGATAGACCAGCACCTGGGTCACATCCGCGGGGCTGCCGCCGGCGGCCTCCAAGGTGCGCATGAGATTGGTAAAGGTCAGGTCTGCCTGCTTGGCGATATCGCCGGTCTCGATGGAGCCGTCGGCGCGGATCGGAATCTGGGCTGTGTAGAGGATGCCGTCGGCGCTGACCGCCCATTCGATCGGCGCGTCCTCGTCGGGTAGATGGGTCTTGATCACCTTCTTCATGATAGTCTCTCCGAGCTCTAGGGGTGGATGACTCTCAGGCAGCGTAGGGCAGGAACTGCCCGTCGCGGCGGAAGGCCTCGCGATAGCGGGCGAGCTTGGCCTCGTCGATCTCGATGCCGAGGCCGGGCCGCTCGATCGGGCCCCAGCTCGGGCCGGTCGCGATGGGCAAGGGTGCCGTCAGCAGATCGTCGGTCATCATGGCCGCGGTCTGCTGATTGCCCCTGGCCACATTGGGCAGAGTCAGCAGCATATGCTGGCCGGCGGCCGCGGCGATGCCGAGCTCGCCGTGGGTATGCTTGCAGATCTTGATGCCCGCGAGATGTGCGGCGTGGCAGAGGCTGTGGAAGCGGCGCAGGCTGCCGACCCAATAGCTGCTGAAGCAGAGCATGTCGGCGGCCCCGCTGGCGATCATGCGGGTAACCTCGCTCTGGCGCTCCAGCCCCTCATTGGCGCAGAGGGCGACCGGAACGCGCCGGCGCAGCTCCTGCATCAGGGCGATGGGCGAGGCGGCCACCGGCGCCTCGGCATATTCGATCCCGAACATCTCGTCCCAGCGGTTCAGCAGTCTGACGGCCTCCGGCAGGCTCCAGGCCTCATTGGAATCGATGCGGATCCGGGCTTCGGGCCCCGCGGCCTGGCGCAGCGCCGCCAGCATCTCCTCCTCGCCGCGGCTCTCGACCCCGACCTTGAGATAGAAGCAATCGTAGCCCCGCGCGATGCCGTCGCGCGCCTGGGCCGCGATCTCCTCGGGCGTCCCGCGCGAGAGGTAGTAGAAATAGTCGACGCTTGCGCGCATGGCCCCGCCGAAGAGGCGGTAGAGAGGCTTGCCGCAATCCTTGCCGCAGAGATCCCAGAGCGCCATGTCGATTCCGGCGAAGGCGAAATTGCCCGTCATGGCCCGGTATTCCCAGAGGCCGGTGCGGAAGACCTCATGGGCGATGGCCTCGGAGTTCCAGGGGTCCTGGTTCAGCACGAAGGGCGCCATGGATTGCAGGGCGGCCTCGATGGAGCGGGTATCGGCGCCGCTGCAGCTTTCGCCCCAGCCCACGAGGCCGTTGTCGGTGGTCAGCTTGACGATGACGTCGCTGACGCCGCCGCGGCGCACGCGGGCGCTGAGCTCGGCATGGCTGTAGCCGACGCTGACGGGGAAGCTCTCGAATTTGATGATCTTCATCGGATCTCCGGCTTCTCTAATCGGTGCGGTCGAGGATCTTCTTGAGGAAGGCGCGGGTGCGCTCATGCTTCGGCTGGCGCAGCACCTCCAGAGGGGGGCCCTGCTCGACAATGCGGCCCTCGTCCATGAAGACGACGCGGTCGGAGACATCGCCGGCGAAGCGGATCTCATGGGTGACGATCATCATGGTGCGCCCTTCCTCGGCGAGCGCGCGCATGACGCTCAGCACCTCGCCCACCAGCTCGGGGTCGAGGGCGGAGGTCGGCTCGTCGAACAGGATCACCTTGGGCTGCATGGCCAGCACCCGGGCGATGGCGACCCGCTGCTGCTGTCCGCCCGAAAGGCGCTCGGGATATTCCTCGAGCTTATGGCCGAGACCGACCTTGCGCAGCATCTCGTCGGCCAGCTCGCTGGCCTCGGGCCGGCCCATGCCCCGCACGCGACGCGGCGCCAGCGCGACATTGTCGCGGGCGCTCAAATGGGGAAACAAATTGAATCGCTGGAAGACGAAGCCGATCTCGGCCCGCTCGCGCGCCATCTCCCGGTCCGAGAGGTCGCGCAAGCCGCCGCCGGCCTCGCGCCGGCCGATGCGCTGCCCGTCGACCCAGATCTCGCCGCGGGTCGGCCGCTCGAGGAAATTCACGCAGCGGAGCAAGGTCGTCTTGCCCGAGCCGCTGGGTCCGATGATGGAGACGCGTTCGCCCTTGGCGAGTTCGAGGTCGACGCCCTTCAGCACTTCCAGGGCGCCGAAGCTCTTATGCAGGTCGACGATGCGGATGAGGGAGGTCATGGCCCAGCAGCCGGGGCCCATCGCGATTGCAATGAGCCCCGTGCTGTCACCTTGTTAGTGGAAGCAGGTCGCCGGCGACTTCGGTGCCTGCCAGCCATCGGGCCGGTCGACGCCGATGCGATAGTCCGGCGAGGGCGGGACGAACCAGGCGGGATCGCCCAACCCATAGGCCGACATGGACTTCACATTGGCGCAATCGGCCCACGCCTTGGTGATTTCGCCGTTGATCGCCGCGGCGAGATCCTTGTCCTCGGGATAGATGCCCATGATCGAATAATACTTCGTGGACATGATCGGGAATTTGTCGGCCTGCGGAACCAGGGCCACCTGATGCAGGCCCCATTCGGGATGCTGCAGCAAGGCATATTGCACGAGGCCCGGATCGAGCACCGCCATGTCGAGACGCCCGGCGATCACGTCGCGCATCACGCCGTCGGAAGTGTCGTAGAGCTTGACCTCGCCGATGCCCGGCACCGATTTCAGCTCCGGCACGAGGGTGAAGCCGGTGACGGTGCCGACGCTGTGGCCCTTCATGTCCTCGAAGGTCGCGTAGCTCGTGGCGTTCTTCTGCAGCAAGAAGGTGCCGAAATAATAGATCGGATCGGTCAGGATCATGATCTTGGTGCGCGCCTTGGTCCAGCCCATGGAGCCGAGCATGATATCGACCTTGCCCTGCTTCGTGGCCTCGATCAGTGCCGACCATTCCATCTGCACCGGCTTGACCTCGAGACCGAGAT
>DATHQQ010000705.1:0-2711 GCA_035482595.1 Verrucomicrobiia bacterium | reverse complement strand
CGTTTGGGACAGGACGAGACCTCCGGGGCTGGCTGCGCAGTCTCGTCGCCGCGCGAAGGGCTAGAGATTCGCCTTCAGGAATTCCAAAGTCCGGCTCCAGGCCAGCGCCGCATCCGCCTTGTCGTAATGCTGCCCGGTCGGATTGGCGAAGGCGTGATCCGCATCGTACCAATGGATCTCGTGCTTCTTGCCGAGCTTCTTCAGATTGGCCGCGAAGGGATCGACCATGGGGTGGTTGATCCAGCCGTCCTTCTCGGCGAACTGGCCGAGCACCGGGCCCTTCAGCTTGGCAAGCTCGTCGGCGGTCGATCCGACATTGCCGTAGTAGATCACCGTGGCATCGACCGGGGTGGCGATCGAGGCGGCGAGGGAGAAGCCGCCCCCCATGCACCAGCCGAGGGTCGCGACCTTGCCATTGCCGTCGGGAGCCTTGCGCAGCCACGCGACCCAGGCGGTCAGGGTCTCGCGCGCCTTGGCTTGGTCGACGGCCTCCATCAGCGCGCCGGCCTTGCCGGGATCCGTCGTGACCACGCCGTCATAGAGATCGCAGGCGAGCGCCAGATAACCCTGATTGGCAAGCTCCGCGGCCACCGCCTTGATCTGGTCGTTGAGCCCCCACCATTCGTGGATCAGCAGGACCGCCGGCGCCTTGCGGCCCGGCTTGGCCAGCGCCCCCTTCACCTGGCGCCCCGAGGAGGTGGAGATGGTGACGGTCTCGAGAGCGGCCGCCTCGGCGGCGGTGAGCTTGGGATCGGCGAGCACGGCGGCAAGCGGCCGGGCAAGCTCGATTGCGCGGCGTTCCACGTCCATCATGGCGATCTCCGGGTCTGCTGTTGGGCGGAATTCTGGGGTCGAGACAGTCGAGACCCCAATTGTGGCGCCCGAAGGCCCCAGCTTCAACTGCGATGGCCTTCACCAATTGGTGAGAGCGGTATTGCGCCGCAGGGGACCGGTGCCGGAAGTGGAAGTGGAAGGGCGGCCTCAGGCCGCCTTGGCGCTCGTCTTGTCCAGGGCCTTCTCGATGCGCTTCTTCAGCCGGCGCGCCTCGACCGGCAGCTTGGCGCTGGAAATCCCCAGCAGATAGGCATCGAGCCCGCCGTTATGCTCGATGCTGCGGATGGCATTGACCGTCAGCCGCACGCTGATCAGATGACCGAGCGCGTCGGACAGCAGCGTCGTCTTCTGCAGATTCGGCAGGAAACGGCGCTTGGTCTTGTTGTTGGCGTGGCTCACGTTGTGGCCGTACAGCACGCCTTTGCCGGTGATGGCGCAGCGTCGAGCCATGACCTGAGTTCCTCTTTGCTGGAATGACGACGATCGGCAGGGCCGGCGCCCGAGGGCGATGGCTCACCGAAGCCGGCGGTTTGTAAGGCAATGGGCCCTGGCCGTCAAGGCCCGGGGCGTCAAGAGCAGCGTCAAGAGCAGCGTCAAGAGCCGGGGGGCCGATTCCCCAGGAATTCCGCCAGCAGCAGCCGGGCCGCCGCCCCCGGGGCGAGGCGGCCGGCAGCAACCTCCGCCTCCAGGGCCGGGAGCCGGTCGCGGACCTTGGGATGGCCCGCCAGGGCGGCCAGGAGGCTGTCGGAGAGCTCGGCCCGGAGCCAGGCCTTGGCCTGCCCGGCCCGGCGGGCGGCGATGGCGCCATCCCCCAGGGTCGCGCGGAAGCGCTCGATGGTCGCCCAGGCCTCGGGAATCCCCATGCCTTCCAAGGCGGAGCAGACCTGGACCTCCGGCGTCCAGCCGGGGGAGGTGGAATGCAGCAGGCGGAGGGCATGCTGGTAATCGGCCGCGGTCCTGGAGGCCAGCTCCTTCAGGGCGCCGTCGGCCTTGTTGACCAGGATCAGGTCGGCCAGCTCGACGATGCCCCGCTTGATGCCCTGCAGGTCATCGCCGCTGCCCGGCAGGAGCATCAGGAGGAACATGTCGGTCATATCGGCGACGGCGGTTTCCGACTGGCCGACCCCTACGGTCTCCACCAGCACGACGTCATGGCCGGCGGCCTCGACCACCAGCATCGCCTCCCGGGTCCGGCGCGCCACCCCGCCCAGGGTCCCACCGGTGGGCGAGGGACGAATGAAGGCTTTGGCCTCACCGGCCAGCTTGGTCATCCGGGTCTTGTCCCCCAGGATCGAGCCGCCGCCCAGCCGCGAGGAGGGATCCACGGCCAGAACCGCCAGCCGGTGGCCCCGGGACAGGACATGCAGGCCGAAGCTCTCGATGAAGGTCGATTTGCCGACGCCGGGCGCCCCGGAGATGCCGATGCGGATCGAGCTGCCGGTGCGGGGCAGCAGGATCTCCAGCAGGCGGTCGGCGAGGGGGCGATGGTCGGCCCGGCTCGATTCCACCAGGGTGATGGCCTGGGCCAGGGCCCGGCGGTCGCCCCGAATCAGCGCCTCGGCCAGCGAGGCGATATCGGGGAGCCCAGGGGCGGGCGGAAGCGCAGCCTCGCTCACGACACCGCTGCGAGCCGCTGGGCCTCGCTTTCCACCGCCGCTTCCTGCTGGCGCGCCCACATGGCGGCATAACGCCCGCCCCGGGCCAGGAGCTCGCCATGCCGGCCACGCTCCACGGCCCGGCCGTCTTCGAGCACCAGGATCTCGTCGGCATCGATGACGGTGGAGAGGCGATGGGCGATCACCAGGGTCGTGTGGTCCTGGGAGACCTCGCTGAGGCTGGTCTGGATCTCCCGCTCGGTATGGCTGTCGAGCGCCGAG
>DATHQQ010000704.1:0-8386 GCA_035482595.1 Verrucomicrobiia bacterium | reverse complement strand
TCCAATTCCCGCCGGCCGAGCCGGCCCCGCCGGTCCCCGCAGCCGGATCCGTGAAGGTCGCGACGGAGGCACTCTCCCAGCCGACGGGCGCCAGCACCACGCCCTCGACCCAGGCCAGCGAGCCCACGGGAAGCCAAAGCGCCACGGCTCCGCCGCCCGTGCTGCTGCAGCCGGCCAAGCCCGCGGCCTCCTCGACCGGCAAGAGCACGGCCCCGGCTTCCCCCAGTGAGCCCGCCGCCGGCACGACGGCAAATGGCACCGAGGCGCCCGCCGCGACCACGTCGCCCGCGCCATCCACCTCCAGCACCGTCGCCGCGAACGCGGCCGGCACCCCCACCACCGCTGCACCCGCGACGACACCGAGCACCGGCGGCGCCTCACCGCTCGTTCCCCCGCCGCAGGCGCCTGCCGAGGTTGCGCCACCCGCGCCCCGCGGCACGGGCAAGTTCCTCTGGCCCGTCAACGGCAAGGTGGTGTCGGTCTTCGGGCTCAAGGATGGCGGGCAGCACAACGACGGCATCAACATCGCAGCACCCCTGGGCACGCCCGTGCGCGCGGCGGAGAACGGCGTCGTGGTCTATGCCGGCAATGAGCTGCGCGGTTTCGGCAATCTTCTGCTGATCCGGCATGCCGATGGCTGGGT
Source organism: Verrucomicrobiia bacterium (assembly GCA_035482595.1). Classification (GTDB taxonomy): domain Bacteria; phylum Pseudomonadota; class Alphaproteobacteria; order Dongiales; family Dongiaceae; genus DASXQK01. Next base: position 7,743 of record DATHQQ010000704.1, on the reverse strand, counting down.
CTCGGCCTATGCCCATTGCGATGCGCTGCTGGTGAAGCGCGGCGATCAGGTGAAACGCGGCCAGGTGATCGCACGGGTCGGGCAGACCGGCGCCGTCTCCTCCCCTCAGCTCCATTTCGAGCTGCGCAAATCGGGGCAGGCGGTGGATCCGACGGCCGAGCTCGGTCCCCAAGGGGCCTGATTCCCCCGGCGCGGGAACTTCTTGCCCTGCTTTGGGTTGCACAAAAGCGGGGGTCCCCCATTTTTTTGGAGACGGCAATGCAGAACGCTGCGAATTCATGGCGCCGTTGGGCCGCCATCGTCTCTTTCGTCATCCTTGCGGCTTGCACCGCGGGCAACCAGAAACAGACGCAGCAGGCCCGCATCGACGTCTACCATGTCGAGTTCGCCAAGGATTCCTACGGGATCGACCCATCCGGCCAGCAAGTGATCAACGCCGTCGCAGGCGCTGTCGGCGGCGACGGCACGGCGCGCGTCACGATCGTCGGCCGGACCGATGCAAGCGGCTCGCCGGCCTTCAACATGCAATTGTCCCAGAAGCGGGCGGCCGCCGTGCATGACGCCCTGGTCGCCACCGGCAAGATCAAGCCGGACCAGCTCGAGACGGCCTGGACCGGCGAGCGCAAGCAGGGCGCAGCGGGCGCGGCCGTCGAGGCGCCGGGCGATCGCGTGGTGGATATCTATATTCATTAGCATAATCCCTCGCCCGCACTTTGAAGCGGGCCCCGCGCCGAAGCCGTGGGGAGGGTGAGGGCTTCATGGAGCCCAGCGGCAGAGGGAATTTCCTTCATGTCGCCGGCAAACTAGTCGCGTCGCCGCGGCGCTAGCAAAGAGCGACCCGCACGGGCATTGAGGCGGTCGACCTCTGCGGAAACAATCCGGTCCATGCTGCAAGCGCTGCAAAGCGTCATCTCCCTGCTGCTCGGCGCCGGGATCCTGATCCTCGGCAATGGCCTGGTGGGCATCGTGCTGCCGGTGCGCATGAGCCTGGAGCATGTGCCGACGGAGATCTCGGGCCTCGTCATGTCGGCCTATTACGCCGGGCTGGTGCTGGGTTGCCTGTGGAGCCGTGATCTCATCGTCCGGGTCGGCCATATCCGGGCCTTCGCGGCCTTCGCCGCCCTGGTGGGGGCGACGACGCTGGTCTTCGCCCTCTGGTTCGATCCGATCGTCTGGGGGCTGCTCCGGGTCGTGGTCGGTTTCTGCATGGCCGGGCTCTTCGCCACCATCGAAAGCTGGCTGAACCTGCGCTCCAGCAAGGAGAGTCGGGGCCAGATCCTCTCCCTCTACATGGTCACGAGCTATCTCGCCTCCACCCTCGGGCAGCTGCTGGTCAACGTCTGGAGCGTGAGGGGGCAGGAGCTCTTCTGTCTCGGCGTCATGCTGATCTGCCTGTCGCTGGTGCCGGTGGTGCTGACCCGGGTCGCCGGCCCGGATCTGAGCCAAACAAAGCCGCTGTCGCTGCTGCGGCTCTATGCCATCTCGCCGCTCGGCGTGGCGGCCTCGCTCGGCGCCGGCCTGATTAGCGGCGCCTTCTACGGCATGGGCGCGGTCTTCGGGGCGTCCGAGGGCATGTCGGTCTTCGCCATCTCCATCTTCATGGGCGTCTCCCTCATCGGCGGGCTGGTGATGCAATGGCCCATCGGCTGGCTCTCGGACCGCTACGACCGGCGCACGGTCCTGCTCTGGGTGCTGATCCTCATTGCCATCGTTTGCCTGATCGAGTTCACCCTCTCGCGCGTCGCCCATCCGACGCGCTGGCTGCTGATCTTCACCGGCCTCTTCGGCGGCGGGGCGGCGACGGTCTATCCGCTCGCCGTCGCCCATGCCTTCGACTATGTCGAGCGCGACCAGATGGTCCCGGCCTCCACCGGCATGCTGCTCGCCTGGGCGCTGGGCGCCACGGCCGGGCCTATCCTGGCTTCGCAATCCATGACCCTCGGCGGCGATTGGGCGCTGTTCCTCTATCTCGCCGCGGTGGCCGGTCTGCTGGCTGTCTTCGTCCGTTTCCGCATGAGCCGGCGCATGGCGCTGCCGGCCGAGGCACAGGCGAAATTCGCCCCGCGCGGCGAAGGCACCGTGGTGGCCGGCGCGCTCGATCCGCGACCCAGCTAGAGCCTGATCGTCTCAAGCCGAAACGGCTTGAGACGATCAGGCTCTAACCTCTCAAGCAGAGCAAGATTCACGGGCCAGCTTGATTCAAGCTGACCTGATCTTGCTCTAGGCAAGCTGATCGGTCGATGAGCCGGCTGGACCATCCGCCCCCGCCCATTGTAAGCAGGGGCGGGGAGAGTCATTCATGACCGACGCGTCCTACGACTACATCATCATCGGCTCCGGCTCGGCGGGCTCGGTTCTCGCCAATCGCCTGGGCGCGGCCGCGGATCAGCGCATCCTGGTGCTGGAGGCGGGTGGCCAGGATCATTGGTTCAACTGGAAGATTCATATGCCGGCCGCCTTCGCCTATCCGCTGGCCGACGACAAGGTGAACTGGGCCTATCACAGCGAGCCCGATCCCTCCATGGACAACCGGCGCATGTATTGCCCGCGCGGACGCGTGGTCGGCGGCTCCTCCTCCATCAACGGCATGGTTTATATCCGCGGCCATGCGCGCGACTACGACCGCTGGGCCCAGGCGGGCCTCAAGGGCTGGTCCTATGCCGAGGTGCTGCCCTATTTCCGCCGCGCCGAGAGCCGCGACCTGGGGGCCAATGACTATCATGGCGGGGAGGGGCCGCTGCATGTGAGCCGCGGCCACACGCCCCAGCCGCTGTTCCAGGCCTGGGTCGAGGCCGGCAGGCAGGCCGGCTACCCCATGACCGACGATCTCAACGGCTACCAGCAGGAAGGGCTGGGGCCGATGGATATGACGACTTTCCGCGGCCGCCGCTGGAGCGCGGCCAAGGCCTATCTCAGGCCCGCGATCCGGCGCGGCAATGTCGAGCTTCTCACCCGTGCGCTTACCACCCGCATCCTCTTCGAGGGGCGGCGCGCCATCGGCGTGGAATATCTGAAGGCGGGGCAGAAGACGATCGCCCGCGCCCGGCGCGAGGTGATCGTCGCGGGCGGAGCCATCAACTCACCCCAGATCCTGATGCTCTCGGGAATCGGCGCGGCCGATCATCTGCGCCAATTCGAGATTCCGGTGGTCCATGACCTGCCCGGGGTAGGTCAGAACCTGCAGGACCATCTGGAGACCTATGTCCAGCATGCCTGCCTGCAGCCCATCACCCTCTATCCGGTGATGAAGAACCCGCTGCGTCAGCTCCTGGTCGGCATGCAATGGACCTTCCTCGGCAGCGGTCCAGGCGCGACCAATCATTTCGAGGCGGGCGGCTTCATCCGCAGCCATGCCGGCGTCGAGCATCCCGATCTGCAATATCACTTCCTCCCCATCGCCGCCTCCTATGACGGCAGCCAGAAGGCGGAAGGCCACGGCTATCAGGCCCATGTCGGACCGATGCGTCCGACGAGCCGCGGCTATGTGAAGCTTCGGTCAACCGATCCGCGCCAGCATCCCGAGATCCTGTTCAACTATATGCAGACCGAGGGGGACCGCCGGGAGATGCGCGCCGCCATCCGCCTCACCCGCGAGATCTTCGCCCAGAAGGCCTTCGATCCCTATCGCGGGCCGGAGCTTTCGCCGGGCCCCGCCGTCAAGACCGATGCGGAGATCGACGCCCATATCCGCGCCCGGGGCGAGAGCGCCTATCACCCCTCCGGGAGCTGCAAGATGGGGACCGAGAGCGATCCCATGGCGGTGGTGGATGCCGACGCGCGCGTGCATGGGCTGGAGGCGCTCCGGGTGGTCGACGCCTCCATCATGCCCCATGTGGTGAGCGGCAATCTGAACGCGCCCACCATCATGCTGGCCGAGAAGCTCTCCGACGCCATCCTCGGCCGAGCGCCGCTGCCCCGTTCCGAAGCCAGGGTCTATATCGCCCCGAACTACGAGACCTCGCAACGCTGAGCTCACTTTGTGGTTGCAGGGAGCATGAGGCCGGGGCTATTGACGGGCCCCGCATCCTTGATCTGCAAAGGGAAGACCTCATGACATTCGCGCGCCTTGCCGCCCGCCTGCTGGCTATGCTGCTCCTCCTTTCACCGGTCGCGGGGCCGGCCAGGGCCGCCGATCCGATCGTCATCAAATTCAGCCATATCGTCGCGCCCGATACGCCGAAGGGAATGACGGCCGACAAGTTCAAGCAGCTGGCCGAAGCGATGACCGGCGGGCGAGTCAAGGTCGAGGTCTATCCCAACAGCACCCTCTACAAGGATGGCGAGGAGCTCGCCGCCCTGCAGCGGGGCGATGTGCAGATTCTGGCGCCCTCCATCTCGCGTCTGGCGCTGCTCGGCGCCCATGAGTTCGAGGTCTTCGATCTGCCCTTTCTGTTCAAGGATTACGACGCGGTCCATAGGGTGACCGGCGGCGATGTCGGACAGAAGCTGCTGGCCGGGCTCGCGCCCTACGGGCTCGAAGGCATCGCCTTTCTCGACAACGGCTTCAAGGACATGAGCGCCAACCGGCCGCTGCATGGGCCTGCGGATTACCGGGGCCTCAAGATGCGCATCCAGCCCTCGGCGGTGCTCGAGGCGGAGATGAAGGCGCTGGGCGCCACGCCGGTGACCCTGTCCTTCTCGGAAACCTATAAGGCGCTGAAGGCCGGCACGGTGGACGGCACGGAAAACGCGCCCTCCAACCTCTTCACCCAGCGCATGCATGAGGTGCAGACGAATCTCAGCGTCACCAATCACGGCTATCTCGGCTATGCGGTGATCGTGAACAAGGCCTTCTGGGACAAGCTGCCGCCCGATATCCGCGCCGCCCTCGAAGCGGCGATGCAGCAGGCGACGGCCTATGGCAATGAGATCGCCGCCAAGCAGAATCTCGACGCCTTGGAGAAGATCCGCGCCGCCGGCACGACCGTGATCTATCAGCCGACGCCGGCGGAGCTTGAAGCGCTGAAGACCGCCTTGCTGCCCGTCCATAAGGAAACGGCGGGCCGCATTGGCCAGGCGACCATCGAGGCGGTCTACGGCGCGGTGGGATTCCAGCCGTGAAGCGTCCTACCGCTTGCTCTCCAGCAGAAAGATAAGCTGAAGCGGAATGCCGACCGCCGCGAGATCGTCGCTCGCGGCGAGCCAGAGGGAGACGAGCTGGCCCATCTTGCGGGGCAGGCGCTGCCACAGCCCGCCGGCGCAATCGATGAGGAGGGCGCAGCCCTGGGGATAGCGCTCTCCCAGATCGCGAAGGCATTCCTCCGCAGCATCCCAATTCGCACCATAGTAGGCCGGGAAGGCGAGGGCCCGGCCCAGGGCCTTGAGGAGGGCCGGGCCGTCGGAGATGGCGGCGCCGTTGAAGGCGGCCAATGCGAGGCCCTGGCGCGCCAGTTCCTCGCGCAGAGCCGGCCCGGTCGAGGCGGGGGCGAAGTGTACGGGCATGCTCATCGGATGCGCCAGAAGCTGCTGTAGTGATCGCCGGTGTAATAGGCCTCGCCTTGCGCGCCGGTCACGAGGCGCCGCGCGCCGCGGTCGGGCGAGTCCGGCGTGGGCACGGTGTATTCGTGGTAATAGCCATGGGGCTCGGCGGGCAGGAACCCCTCGCGGTTGCTGAAGACGGTGCCGTCCTGGCGATAAGGGAAAGGGCCGCCGGCGTCGATCAGCGCCAGGGTCTGCTGGATGGCCTCGCGCTCCTCGACGGGAAAGCGGTCGAGGGAGAGGGTGGTGCCGCTGTCGGCCACCAGTGGGGCCGCGGGAGCCGCCACGAACCCAAGGGGGCTCAGCAGCATCGCGAGGGCAAGGAAGAGCAACGCCAATGCGCGGAGGCTGCGGGCCGGCATACCCGGATTGTCGGGGCCGCTCCGGGAGGCGTCAATGCTCGAGCGAATGCCTCGAATCCCGGTACCCTTGGAACCGCGACGCATCGGACGGCGCCGTGCTAGTCTGCCACGGGCCTGGGGACGCCTGCGCGTGCCGGCCCGCGGCTCCGGATCGGCAGAAACCCAGGATGTAGCAAGATGGCGACGACAAAGAGCGGGGAAATCTGGCCGGGCCTGCCGCTGGCCGAATGGAGCGACACCTGTGCCACGCTGCAGCTCTGGACGCAGATCGTGGGCAAGATCCGCTTGGCCCAGGCCCCGCTGGTCAATCACTGGTGGCAGGTGCCGCTCTATCTGACTGCCCGCGGGCTGACCACCTCGCCGATGCCCTTTGGCGCCCTCAGCTTTCAGATCGACTTCGATTTCATCGACCATCGTCTCGTGATCGCCACCAGCGAGGGACGGACCGCCGGCATGGCCCTTGAGCCTCGCCCGGTCGCCGATTTCTATCGCGATCTCATGGCCGAGTTGAAGCACCTGGGGATTGCGGTGAGGATCTGGACCATGCCGGTCGAGATCCCCGATGCGATTCCCTTCGAGCAGGATCGAACCCACGCGGCCTATGATCGCGACTATGCCAACCGCTTCTGGCGCATCCTCGTCCAATGCGATCGTCTCCTCACCTTGTTCCGCTCGCGGTTCATCGGCAAGGTGAGCCCGGTCCATTTCTTCTGGGGCAGCTTCGATCTTGCCGTCACCCGCTTCTCCGGCCGCCTCGCGCCCGACCATCCGGGCACTGCACCCCATATCGGCAATTGGGTGATGCGGGAGGCCTATTCTCACGAGGTCAGCAGCTGTGGATTCTGGCCCGGCGGGGGCGCCATGCCGGAGGCCGCCTTCTACGCCTATGCCTATCCCCAGCCGCCCGGTTTTGCAAAGGCGGGGCTCAAGCCGAAGGCGGCATTCTGGAACGAGGAATTCGGGGAATTCATCCTGCCCTATGAGGCGGTCAGGCGAGAGCCAGACGCCGACGCGCAGATCCTCGCGTTCCTGGAGAGCACCTACGCCGCCGCCGCGGAGCTTGGGGACTGGGATCGCGCTGCCTTGGAGCGGCGGGGCGCGGGATAGCAGCGCCATCGATCGAGCCTGTCATAGTCGGACAAGAATCTGCGAGAACGTCATGGAAGCAAGCGTGCTCAGTCACATGAACTTGAAACGGGAGTTCGACTACATCCAGGCGAAGGGATTTCCCGAGCCTAGCGACCTCTGCGAGCTGATGGCGTCGTTCGGCAGCGACAAGGGTAAGGGGCTCCACAACTACTCCGTCGTCTACGATTGGCTTCTCTCCCGCTTCCGCAAAGAGAATCTGCAAATTTTCGAACTCGGCCTGGGCACAAACAAGGTGGGCGCCCCCTCATCGATGGGCCCCAACGGAAGGCCTGGCGCGTCACTGCGCGCCTGGCGCGAATACCTTCCTCAGGCCCAGATATATGGCGCCGACATCGACGGCGACATACTCTTTGCCGAGGATCGGATTCGAACCTTCTGGGCCGATCAACGGGATCCAAAGGCGATAAGGGCTCTCTGGCACCAGCTCGACGGAGTGTCGTTCGACGTCATGATTGACGACGGGCTTCACGAGGCTCGCGCCAACATCTGCTTTTTCATGGAATCCTTTTACAAATTGAAGCCGGGTGGGATCTATGTGATCGAAGACATCACGCCATCCGATATCGACCTCATGAGCGCTCTGACGCTGAGCTTGTCCTGCGTTTGCAGCAGCGTGGTCTTTGGGCAGCTGGAGCATCGACTGAACAAGGTCGACAACCGATTGCTGCTCTGCCAAAGGGCATAGGCGATTATTGCCGACCTAGAGCCTGATCGCCTCCAAGCCGAAGCGGCTTGAGACGTGAATCTTGCTTAG
>DATHQQ010000703.1:0-9582 GCA_035482595.1 Verrucomicrobiia bacterium | reverse complement strand
AAGGTGTAAAGAAAGGCCAGGATTGGATTGGCCCGCACGGTGGCGATGCGCTCGCCGACGGGAAGGGCGGCCCGGTGCTCGGCATAGGAGCGCAGCAGGGTCAGCGACAGGCCGGGATAGACATAGAGCAGGACATACTGCCAGAGCGGGATGCGGCAGACCGCCAGGACCCAGACCAGAACCACCGCCACGGCCGGCAGATGATGCAGCCAGCGGGCGATATAGCCGCGGTCGCCGACCCGGATCGCCACTTGGATATAACGGGCGGCGCGCCAGACGACATAGAGCGGGCCGATGATGAGCCGGCCCGCCAGCGTGGTGAGCGCGCGCCGGACGAGCCGGTGGAAGGGCCCGAGCGCCTCCCAGATCGTCGGCGTCAGGTAGTTCGACTCCGGATCGGTCAGGGGGCAGGTCAGATTCTCGTCGCGATGATGGGCGAGATGGGCGTCGCGATAGACGCTGAAAGGCAGCCAGAGCCAGAGCGAGGGGAAGACCGTCAGCTCGGTCATCCAGGCCTCCCGAGAGGGAAAGCCATGGACCGCCTCATGCTGGAGCGATCCGTGGAGGGCGATGATATAGCCGCCGAGGGGTGCGACCACCCACCAGGGCAAGGCGTTGTGGAACCAGGTGAGGAACCCGAAGGCGAGGTAGATGCCGACGGCCAATCCCATGGTCGGCAGGTCGATGGAAACGGTTCCTGACCGAAAATTCATAAAGAATCCAGTAACGATTAGCAGTGGGTGAGGGCAAGAGGCATATGCTCACCAAACACGGCAATATGTTGTCTATCTTCGACTCTGGTGACAGAATACAGCATGAGTGACAGGCCGGATCGGCGCGATCTGCTGAAGATGTTCCGGGGCCGGCTGACCGAGGCCATGGCCCGGGGCGGGCTGACCCAGGCGGGCCTGGCCCGGCGGGTCGGGCTCGATCGCTCGACCCTCGCCCAGTTCCTGTCCCCCGGCAATAAGCGCCTGCCGCGCGCCGACACCCTGGCCGCGCTTGCTCTCGACCGGCAGGTCAGCGTCGATTGGCTGCTGGGCCTGGCCCAGGAAGGCGCCCTGGGCGCCGCCTTGCTGCCCCAGCCCATCGAGATCGAGATGGGCGGCCATGTCCCCGCCGATGAGAGGCTCGACCGCTGGTTCGCCGAGGCCGTGGGCTATAAGGTGCGCTATGTGCCGACCTCGCTGCCCGATCTGCTGAAGACCGACGAGGTCATTCGCCACGAGTTCCGCGATGCGGCACCGACCGTGCCGCGCACCCGCATCGCGGTGGCGAGCGAGCAGCTGGCGACCCAGCGGCGGCCGGAGAGCGATCTCGAGGTCTGCAGCTCGCGCCAAAGCATCGAGAGCTTCACCCGGGGCGAGGGGATCTGGCGCGAGCTCGATATCGAGCTGCGGCGCCGCCAGCTCGATCACATGACTGCGCTGGTGAGCGAGCTCTACCCGACCTTCCGCTGGTTCCTCTATGACGGGCTCTTGCGCTATGCGGCGCCGATGACGATCTTCGGGCCGAAGCGGGCCGCGGTCTATGTCGGCGACCTCTATCTCGTGCTGAACGGCACCGAGCATATCCGGGCGCTCGCCGCCCGCTTCGACGACCTCATCCGGCATGCTGTGGTGCAGCCGCCGGATGTGGTTAAATGGCTCGGGGGATTGTCGCGCGAGCTTGCCTCGCCGAGGCGGCGAGCGAAGTCGGAGAGTGGGATGAAGCATGGCGCAAGATGACAAGGCGGGCGTGCGGGCAAGGGGACATTGCCTGTGCGGAGCGATCGAGATCGAGATACGCGGGCCCCTGCGCGACGTGGTGGTCTGCCATTGCGGGCAATGCCGGCGCCAGCACGGCGCCCCGCCCAGCTATACGGCGGCGAGCTGGTCCAATGTCACCCTCCATGGCGAGAAGAACCTGAAATGGTATCAGTCCTCGCCGGACGCCCGGCGGGGCTTCTGCCGCGTTTGCGGCACGAGCCTGTTCTGGGAGCCGATGGGGCAGGGGCGCATCTCCATCGCCGCCGGCTGCCTGGTCAAGCCGACAGGCCTCAGAACGGTGCGCCACATCTTCGTCGCCGAGAAGGCCGATTTCGACGAGATCACCGACGGACTCGAGCAGTTGCCGCAGTCGATGTCGGCGGCGGCAGCATCGCCCCCGCCGACGACGACGGTGGACGCGTGAGCCAGCGCAAGACGAGCGGCGGCTGCCTGTGCGGTGCCGTCCGCTACGAGATCGAGGGGCCGCTGCCCCCGCCCTCGGCTTGCCACTGCAGCCAGTGCCGCCGGCATCACGGCGCGCTGGGCGTCTACACCTTGGCGCCGGCGGATCGCTACAAGATCAAGGGTGACCGCAACCTCGCCTGGTTCGAATCCTCTCCTGGCATCAGGCGCGGCTTCTGCCGCGCCTGCGGCTCGAAGCTGTTCTGGGAGCGGATCGGCAGCGGGCAGCTCGACGTGACCGTGGGCAGCATCGACGCGCCCAGCGGGCTCAAGATCGGCAGGCACATTCACCTCGAGGATGCCGGCGACTATTACGATCCGCCGAGCCGATGAGCATCGCTAGCCTGCCCATGTATGACCTTCCGGAGGCACGGCAGGCCACCGACGAGCTTTGGCGAGGCTTGGCGCGGCATTTCGCACGAGCTGGGATCGAGGATGTGCCGGCCGAGCTCCTCCGCCGGCCGCGCTTGCCTGAGCATTGGCTTTCGCCCGATCTGCTGTTCAGCCAGACCTGCGGCTATCCCTTCCGCAACGCCATCAAGGGCCGGGTCCGGCTCCTCGCCACGCCCTGCTATGAGGCCGCGGGCTGCGAGGGGCCGAGCTACCGCAGCCTCGTCTTGGTGCGAGCGAATGCGCGCGAGCAATCCCTGGCCGAGCTCAAAGGCGCGACCGTGGCCTTCAACTCCACCGATTCCCAATCCGGCTACAATGCGCTTCGCTTCCTCGTTGCGCCGCTCGCCAAAGACGGCCGCTTCTTCGGCAAGACCGTCGAGACCGGCGGCCATGGCTTGAGCCTCGCCGCCGTCGCCGCGGGCGACGCCGATGTCGCCGCCGTGGATTGCGTCTCCTATGCGCTGTTCCAGCGCTACCGGCGCCCGGAGCTGGAAGAGGTGAGGGTGCTCTGCAGCACCCCCTCGGCCCCGGGGCTGCCCTATGTCACCGCCGGCGATAGCGATCCCGAGCGGCTGTCGAAACTGCGCGAGGCCTTGCGCGCCGCCATCGCCGATCCCGCCCTCGCCGCCGCGCGCGAGGCGCTGCTCTTGGGCGATGTCATGCTGCTGCCGGACTCGGCCTACGAGCGGATGGATGAGATGGAGGCCGCCGCCGCCGCGCGGGGCTATCCGGCGCTGGTCTGAGAACCGCCCAGGTCGCCCTCGACAGTGCTTGGACACGCTCGGTCGAGCGCCGATTTAGGAATACCTTTCATTCCGAAGATGGGGTATGAGAGGTGTGGACGGGATCCGCGCGGATCATCGTCGCCCTATGTATCGCCCTAATCAGCCCCTAGAGCGAAAAACAGCCGCAAGGTCCCGCTCGTTCGCTCTTTGAGCATCGAAAAAAGCCCCTGTTGCCGAATAGAAGCCGGTGTCGCGGAACATGTTCTGCGACCGTGCTTGTGGCATGGCGTCATGCCGGGTTTGAGACTCGAATTCTATTGCCCGGACGGTGTTGTCCGCGAGCATCGCTCATCCTGAAGGGTTGTTAGCTTGAATTGGAATCGCAAAGGCATCCGAGGTAAGCGCAACAGCCTACGACCAGAGCGCCGCTTTCAGCTGATCCTGATCAAGCCATCGCATTACGACGACGACGGCTACGTGATCCAGTGGTTCCGTTCGGTCATGCCGTCGAACTCGCTGGCTGCGCTCTATGGGCTCGCGATCGACGCCGCCGAGCGCCAAGTGCTAGGCCCCAACGTTTCCATCGACGTGACGCCGCTCGATGAGACCAATACGCGGATCAAGCCGAAGAAGATCATCGCCCACCTCAAGCGGTTCGGTGGCTTCGGCCTGGTCGGTCTCGTCGGCGTGCAATCCAACCAGTTTCCCCGCGCCATGGACATTGCCCGTCCGCTGCGGGCCGCGGGTGTACCCGTGGTCATTGGCGGGTTTCACATCTCTGGTTGCCTGTCGATGCTTGCCGAGATGCAGCCCGACATTCAAGAGGCTCTCGACTTGGGGATCAGCTTGTTCGCCGGCGAGGCCGAGGAACGGCTCGACACTCTGTTGCGCGACGCCGAAAGCGGTACCCTCCAGCCGATCTACAATCACCTCAACGACCTTCCGTCGATCCAGTCGGCGCCCTTACCCTTCCTGCTGCGCAAGCACGTCAAGCGCACGGCGGGCAATTACACGACCTTCGATGCCGGCCGCGGCTGCCCGTACCAATGCTCGTTCTGCACCATCATCAACGTGCAGGGACGCAAATCGCGACGGCGCTCGCCCGACGACGTCGAGCGCATCATACGGCAGAACTGGGCGGAAGGGATCCACCGCTTCTTCATCACCGATGACAACCTCGCCCGCAACAAGGACTGGGAGCCCATCCTTGACCGCATCATCAAATTGCGGACGGAAGAGGGTATCGGCGTCAGCCTGATGATCCAGGTCGATGCGCTGTGCCATAAGATCCCGAAATTCATCGAGAAGTGCGCGGCGGCCGGCGTAACGCGCGTCTTCATCGGGATTGAAAGCGTCAATCCCGATACGCTGATCGCCGCCAAGAAGCGGCAGAACAAAATCAGCGAGTATCGGAAGCTCCTGCTCGCCTGGAAGGGCGTGGGTGCGGTGACTTACGCGGGGTACATCCTCGGGTTTCCCAACGATACACCCGCGTCCATCAGCCGCGACATTGGCATCATCCAACGCGAGCTGCCGATCGACATGATGGAGTTTTTCTGCCTGACGCCGCTGCCGGGATCCGAAGATCACCAGATTCTCCACCGCAAGGGGGTCGCGATGGACCCCGACATGAACAAATACGACACTGAGCACGCAGTAACGGCGCATTCCCAGATGACCCGGACGGAGTGGGAGGAGATCTATCGCGCCGCCTGGGATATGTACTACTCGCCGGAACACCTGGAACGCATCATGCGCCGAGCGGGCGCGACCGGCATCAATCTCAGGTCGCTCGCCGGAACGCTTCTACATTTTTCCCAATTCACCTCTGTGGAGAATATCCACCCGCTTCAGGGCGGCATCCTCCGGCTGAAATTTCGCCTTGATCGCCGACCGGCCTTCACCATCGAGCCGATGTGGACGTTCTACCCAAAATACCTTTGGCATTCCGCCAGTAAGCTCGTGCGAGTCATGCGAGCTGGGCGTCACCTCTATGGCCTAGCGAAGACAATCAAGGACGACCCGCGGAAGAAGGTTTATATGGACCAGGCCTTGACGCCAGCCGTCGAGGATGACTTGGACTCGCTGGAGTTGTTCAATCAGAATGACGCTGCGCGCAATTCAGTACGGCATGGGCGGCACCCGCGCGAGTTGACCTCAGCGGCGGCGACCTGATCAATGATGAGTAATTGGCGGCTCGCGCCAACCCCCGGGGCGACCGTCACGAGGATTTGAGGCGAGTGCGGATCTTTTCGAGCCGTTCCATGCGCCGCCTCGCCTCGCTCCAGCTCATCGCCTGCAGGCGGGCCACGAGGATCTCCGTCAGTGCAGACAGGGCGCCGAAGGATTCCCAGCTCGACGGTATGGCGGTGCGCAGCGCGAAAACGTGACGGGCCACCGCCGCAATGGGGGAGAGCCACTGATCGGTGAACAGCACGATATCCGCGCCCTGGGCGGCTGCCTCATTGGCGAAGCGCACCACGTCGTCCTGATAACGGCGAATGTCGAACACGATCAGGACATCCTTGCTGCCGAAATCCAGCAGATGCTCCACCCATGTGGCGGTCTGTCCGCTGACCAGTTGCACCCGCGGACGCAATTCACGCAGATGGAGATAGAACTGGAGCGCCACGCTGGCGCTGAACCGTCCGCCCACCAGCGAGATGCGCCGACTTCGGTCGGCCAGGAGATCGAGTGCGCCCTTGAATTCCGAGCGTGGCACCTCGCTGAGCGAGGTCTCGATATTGGCCACGATGGCACGGCCATATTGGTTGACGAAATCGCCCTCTGGCCACTGGCCCGAGGGGCGCGCGCCGATCTTGGCCAGAGGCGCCTGCACTCTCAACTCGAGCTCGTCGCGCAGCGCCTGCTGGAAGCGCGGATAGCTGGCAAACCCCAGCTTGGCCACCAGACGCAGAATGGTGGGGCCGCTGACCCCGGCGCGCTTGGCGAATTGCGCCACCGGTTCCAGTCCCGGCACGGGATAGTTGGCGAGCAGCGCCAGCGCCGGCTTGCGCTCCGTCGGAGTCAGCAGGCCGAGGCCCTGACGTATGGTCTCCGCGATTGAAAGTTCGGCCCTGCGCTTCATCCCAGCCTTCATCGTGACATCCGCCGCCTGCGCCCGCGCGAACCATCATTACAGATTTGACTTGGAAATTACATTATGAAATGCTGAATACAAGTCGCCAGGGAAGCTTCTTGCCAAGGTTCGCGGCGAGTCAAGCCGCGAACGGCACCACCGTACGCTGTCGAGCTGGGCACATTCGGGAGAGGAGACGGCATGGAGCCTCCGGCTGTTTCGGCGGAAGCGGTGCCCATTCTGGTTACTCGCAACCTCACCAAATCCTTTCGCCGGTTGACCGCGCTCAAGAATCACAGCGTCCAGGTGAAGCGCGGCGAGATCCTGGGCGTGATCGGCCCCAACGGCTCAGGCAAGAGCACCTTCTTCAATCTCGTCACCGGGTTCCTGAAGCCGAATGCCGGCATCGTGAGTTTCGACGGGCAGGAGATTCAGCATCTGACTGCCCCGCGGATCGTGAGGCTGGGGGTGGCACGCACCTTCCAGGGAACGCGGCTTTTCCCACGACTCAGCGTGCGCGAGAATATGCGCGCGGCCGCCCAGTTGCGCCATCGCTTGAGCTTTGCCGATACCGTTCTGGGTTTGCCGCGGCTGGCCCGGGTCAATCGGGCGGTGGACCAGCTGACGAACGAGATGCTCGACCTGATCGGTCTCGGCGCCAGGGCCGATCATCGGGCCGCCGACCTGCCCTATGGCGATCAGCGCCGGCTGGAACTGGTACGGGCGCTGGCGACACGCCCGCGCCTGTTGATGCTGGACGAGCCGGCCGCCGGTATGAACGCTTCGGAGACCCAAGGCCTGCTCCGGCTCATCGACGATATCCGCCGGCGGTATGATCTCGCGGTCATCGTGGTCGAGCACGACATGGACCTGATCATGAATCTCTGCGATCGCATTCAGGTCCTGGCTCACGGCGAGATCATCTTCGAGGGCAGCCCCGCGGAGGTGCAAGCCAACCCCCGGGTCCGGGAGGTCTATCTTGGCCAGGCCTGAGCGAGCGCGGGACGAAGCGGGTGCGACTGGCAAAGAGCCGTCCGCAGCGGCGCTGCTCGAGGTCTCCGACCTGCGCGTCAACTACGGGGCGGTGGCGGCGATCCGCGGAGACAACCTGAGCGTCGCCGCCGGCGAGGTGGTGGCGCTGCTCGGCGCCAACGGTGCCGGCAAGAGCACCATGCTGCGCACCATCTCGGGCCTCTCTCGCCCCCGGACCGGGCGAATCGCGCTTGAGGGCGAGGCGATCCATCGTCTGCCGCCGGCGAGGATCGTGCGATTGGGCGTCGCCCATTGCCCCGAAGGCCGCCGTGTCTTCGGAAACTTGACGGTGGCGGAGAACCTGCGCCTGGGTGCCGCCGCGCGGGCCGATCGCGCCGGCATCGCCGAGGATCGCGAGCGCATCTACGCCATGTTCCCGATCTTGTCCGAACGCATGGCCCAACCCGCCGGCACCCTCTCGGGCGGCGAACAGCAAATGCTGGCATTGGGTCGCGCCCTCATGGCCCGGCCGCGGGTGCTGCTGCTCGACGAACCTTCGCTGGGCCTGGCGCCGCTGCTGGTACAGCAGATCTTCCGCACGCTGGCGGAGCTCAAAGCCAAGGGCGTTACGATGCTGCTGGTCGAGCAGAACATCAATCTCGCCCTCGATCTTGCCGATCGCGCCTATGTTCTGCGCACCGGCGAGGTCAGTCTGGAGGGATCTGCCACCGACCTGAAAGCCAATTACGAAGCGGTGGCTGCCGCCTATCTGGGAGCGCGGCCATGAGTTCCGAGCTCTACATCACCCAACAGATCATCAACGCCGTCGCCCTTGGCAGCCTCTACGCGCTGGTCGCCATCGGCCTCTCCATGATCTTCGGCATCCTGCGGATGACGAACTTCGCCCATGGCGACATGATGATGGTGGGTGCCTTCGGCACCCTGGTCCTGCAATTCCTGAACCTGGGATTCGGCTGGGCCGTCGTGGGCGGGATCGGCATCGGCGCGCTCGCCGGCGTCATCGTCGAGCGGGTGGCGTATCGGCCGGTGCGCGGGGCGCCGGAGGTGACGCTGCTGCTCACCAGCCTCGCCGTCACCTATATCCTGGAGAATCTCGGAATCCTGATCTTCACCAGCTCGGCCCAGAATTTTCCCCTCCCCGAATGGCTGGACAGCGCCTTCCAGCTGTTCGACGGCCAGATAACCTTCACCCAGATCAATCTGCTGACGGTTGCGCTGACCGCCGTGGCCCTGGCCGCCCTCGGCTGGTTCGTCACCCGCACCGATATAGGGCTGGGCATGCGCGCGGCGGCCGAGGATATGGGTGCCGCCCATCTCGTCGGCCTCGACGTCAACCGGCTGATCGTCGTGGCCTTTGCCATCGCCTCGGGCTTCGCCGGCCTGGCGGGCGTTCTCTGGGCCGCTCAATCCGGCGTGGTCGAGCCTCATATGGGATTCACCCCGCTGCTGAAGGCCTTCGTGGCCGCCATCATCGGCGGCTTCGGCAGCATCGCCGGTGCGCTGATCGGGGGATATCTGCTGGGCGCACTCGAAGTCTTCATCGTCGCCTTCCTTCCCTCGGAGGTCTCTCCTTATCGCGATGCCATCGTCTTCGTCCTGCTCATCGGCTTTCTCTTGTTTCGGCCCAATGGCCTGCTGAAACGCTCTCAGGAGGTGAAGCTGTGAGCGGGATGCAGCGCCTCCTTGTCGTCGCCGCCGGCCTCATCCTGCTGGGTCTGCTCAGCGTTTCCGCGCCCGCGCTGATGAACGACTATTTCGTCCGCATTCTGACGGTCATGTGCATCAATGCCATGCTGGTCGTCTCCATGGGGCTGGCCAACGGCTTCACCGGGGTCTTTTCGCTGGGCCACGTGGGTTTCGTCGGCGTGGGTGCCTATGTCTCGGGCGTGCTCTCGCTCTCCGCCGCCGCCAAGGCAAGCTATCTGCCCGATCTGCCCGCATGGATAGCCGGACTCCAGCTCGGATTCCTCTCCTCGACCATCGTCGCCGGCCTGGTTTGCATCGTGCTGGCCTTCCTGGTGGGCGCGCCGCTCATGCGGCTGTCGGGCCATTTCGTCTCCGTGGCTACCTTGGGTTTTCTCATCATCGTCAATGTCGTGCTGGTGAATGCCGACGATTATACGCGCGGCGCGCGTACCTTCACCGGCGTACCGCTGCAGACGACGCTGCCCTGGGCCATGGG
>DATHQQ010000702.1:0-4274 GCA_035482595.1 Verrucomicrobiia bacterium | reverse complement strand
GCCAGCGTTCGCGTGCCCGCGGCGATGACGAGCGCCGGCAAGGCGAGCAGAAAGCCGATGCCGAAACGGGGATCGGGCGCGGCGAGGAACCAGAACAGATTGCCCAGGCAGCCGATCAGGACCGCATAGGCGATGGCGAAGGGGCCGGGACTGGAGGGGCGGTCGTGCCGCCCTGCTTTCAGGGCGAAGCGCTCGGCCAGGGCCATCGTCACTCCGATGCCGGCGGCGACGGCAAAGCTCCAGCTCGTTCCCGGTATGAAGTCCCGCCGGGCGAGCATCACGCTGGGCCAATCCGCGAGCCAGGCCCAGCCGTGAGCGGCTTCCCAGGCATGATCATTGGGCGAGCGGGCCCAAGCGGTGATCAGCGCTGCGAATTGCGTGATATCGGCGATGGGCGGCGTCCAAGGCAAAGCCGCGATGCAGCTCGATCCGATGGGAAAGGCGATGCATCCCGAGGAAATGACGCCCGTCGCCATCCAGGCGGCACCGACGGCCAGAAGGCAGAGCAGAATCGGATTGCCCGCCAGCCCCCCAAGGCGTCGGGGATTGCGCCCGACCACGGCATAGCCGGCGACCGGCAGCAGGAGAAGCACCGGGGCGGTGGTGATCTTGATCATGACCGCCAGCACGCCGGCGACAAGCAGCTGGAGGAGCCAGACTTCCTTGTCGACATCCGCCTCGAAGAGCCGGAGGAAGGCCCAGAAGGCATAGACCACCAGCAGCGCGCCCGGCAGATCGTTTTCCGGGCCCGCAAACAATTTGTGGAACATGATGGTCGCGGCATTGGCGAGAAGCACGGCCGCGACGATGACCGCATAGAGATCACTGATCCGGGGCAGGGATTCTCTTGCCGCGCCGCCGATCACGGGCCGGATCAGCGCCCCCAGGATGATGGTGAAGAGGGTCGTGTTGAGCAGGAAGATGCCGGCATGGGTGTCTGGAATGAAATCGAACATCGAGACGTCGACGAACCAGATCGAATTGACGCCGAATCTGTAATGCAGATTCGCCAGGCCGAAGATCTTCGGCGCATGCTCCAGCCACTCTACCACTTGAAGATGATAGAGACCGGTATCGTAGCTCAGCGGCGTGATGAGAACGCCCAGGCTATCCATCGCCAGTATGGCGGCGAGGACGGCCAGCATCGCGACCGGGCGCCGGCCGAGGGCGGCCCACAGCAGCTTGCGGTGGAGGACGAAGCAGGTAACCCCGACCACCGTGGTCGCGATGACGAGATAGGGCCGCAGCGGCAGGAAGAAATTCACGATGAGGCCGATCGCCGAAACCAGGAGCAGGCCCAGCATGGCGAGATCGAACAAGGATCTGTCGCTGGCTTGACGACCGCCCGAGAGCGCCGCTCCGAGGCCGGACAGCACCACGATCGTCAGGGCGATGAATCCGAAGATGAAAAGCATGTCACATGCCCGGGGTCATGCCCGTTCCGCTGTCGCCGATCGCCGAGCCGGCATATCGGCGGGGCATCTCCGCCGCGGCAGTCTAATGCAGTTCCGCCCGCAGCTTCTGGCGCAGGAGGTTGATGGGCACCAGCTTGCCCTCGACTTCGAAATACCAGAACTCCCAGCCGTTGCAGGCGGGCGCGCCCTGGACCTGGGCGCCGACCTGGTGGATCGAGCCGCGGCAATCGGCGGCGATGAGCGTGCCGTCGGCGCGCACCTTGGCGGTCCAGCGCCGGTTGACGCTAGTGAGCAGGGTGCCGGGGGAGAGATAGCCGCGCTCTACCAGCCAGCCGAAGGGAATGCGCGGCTCGTCGCGCTTGCTCGGGGTGGCGACGATCTCCGCATCGGTGTTCGCCGGTGTGGCGCCGAGGCGCTTCTCGGCCCTGGCGATATAGCCGGGATCCCGCTCGATGCCGATGTAGTTGCGCCCCAGTCGCTTGGCGACCACGCCGGTCGTGCCGGTCCCGAAGAAGGGATCGAGGACGAGATCGCCGGGCTGGGTCGAGGCGAGGATGACGCGGTGAAGCAGGGCCTCGGGCTTCTGGGTCGGGTGGGCTTTCTTGCCTTCGCCATCCTTCAGCCGCTCGCCGCCGCTGCAGATCGGAAGCAGCCAGTCGCTGCGCATCTGCAGGTCGTCGTTGAGGGATTTCATCGCCTCGTAGTTGAAGCGATAGCGGCCCTCGCGGTCGCGCGCGCACCAGATCATCGTCTCATGGGCATTGGTGAAGCGCCGGCCGCGGAAATTCGGCATCGGGTTGGTCTTGCGCCAGACGACGTCGTTCAGGATCCAATAGCCCAGATCCTGGAGCCGCGCACCAACCCGGAAGATATTGTGATAGCTGCCGATGACCCAGAGCGTGCCCTCGGGCTTCAGGATGCGCCGCGCCGCGCTGAGCCAGGCCTCGCTGAAACGGTCGTAGCTCGCGAAATCGTCGAAGCGGTCCCAGGCCTCCTCGACACCGTCGACCCGGCTGTTGTTGGGGCGGTGGAGCTCGCCTTCGAGCTGGAGGTTATAGGGCGGGTCGGCGAAGACCATATCGACCGACGCCGCGGGCAGGGATTGCATCGCTTCGATGCAATCGCCGGGAATGATGCGGTTCATGCTGAAATCCCCCATGAGGGGGAGCATGAGTCAGCCGAGTCGGGTCGTCAATAAAAGAAAATCGAATCAATAGGTTGTGGCTAGAACCTCATAAACTGCCCTAAATGTGCGCCGGTGATGGGGCGTAAGCCCCAATCGGCGCAGCGCCGCCCGGTGCTCGGGCGTGGGATAGCCGACATTGCGCTCCCAGCCATAGCCGGGAAAGCTCTCCGCCAGGGCCTTCATCATGCGGTCGCGCGTCACCTTGGCGATGATGGAGGCGGCCGCGATGGAAAGGCTGATGCCGTCGCCCCCGACGACGCATCGGGTGGGGAAGGAAAAGCCCGGCAGGCGGTTGCCGTCGACGATGATGAGCGCGGGCGTCAGGCCGAGCGCCTCGACGGCGCGGCGCATGGCGAGCTGGGCGGCGCGCAGGATGTTGAACTGCTCGATCTCATCGACGCTGGCCTCCCCGACGCCGAATTTTGCGTGCTCGGGAAGCCGGGCGAAGATCTCCTCGCGCTCCTCCGGCGGCAGCTTCTTGGAATCGTCGATGCGCCGCGCGAGGCGCCGGGGCAGCTTGGGATCGAGCAGCACGGCGGCAGCGACCACAGGCCCCGCGAGCGGCGCGCAACCGACCTCGTCGACCCCGACGACGATTCCTTCGATGCTGCGCTCGAGCTTCCAATGCGGCATGAGCGGAGCCTAGCACCGTCAACCGAGTCGGGGCGAGCGGCAGGGTTGGGATCGACCGCGTTGGTCCCTCCGCTCCGTCATCCCCGCGAAAGCGGGCCCATCCCCTTTTTCAGCGACCGGACGCCGACGGTTGCTGGCGGAAAAAGCGGATCATTTCGCGCGAGGCATCGGGACCGCGGGGCTCCGTATAGGATCCTGCGGGACTTCCACCGGACCAGGCGTGGCCGGTGCCGTGGAGCACCCATTGCTCCAGCACGGGCTGCCCGCTCTCATCCACCTGGACGGCCCTGACATAGCCGATCCCGCCGGGTGCCGTGCCACGGGTGACGGCGAGGCGAAGCGTGGCTCCCGCCTTCGCCTGGGCAATGACCTGATCGCCATTGACGGGATTGACGGTCATGTCGCCATCGCCATGGAACACGATGGTCGGGACGATGCGGTGCGAGGTCGTGACGGTCGGAGCGCCGCCTTGCTTCATGGCGGCGAGAGCGGAGGAGACATCGCTGGCGGCCCCGCGGGCCAGTCCCGAATGGACGCCGACGGCCGCATAGAGATCGGGATATGTGGCGCCCATGATAGCCGCCGCCGCACCCCCCGCAGAGAGGCCGGCGACGAAGACACGGCCCGGCTCGACCGCGACATCGGCCATGATCTGGCGGGTGATCCCGGCGATGAGCGAGGGCTCCCCGCCGTCGCGCTGCTGATCGGCGGCGTTGAACCAGTTCCAGCATTTCGAGGCATTGGCCGCGCGCGTCTGCTTGGGATAGGCAACGAAGAAGCCCTGCTCCTCGGCCAGTTCGTTCATCCGCGTGCCGGCGGCAAAATCCTCGGGCGACTGGGTGCAGCCGTGCAGCATCACCACCAAAGGGAGCGCTTGTCCGCGATAGAAGCTGGGGGTGTAGAGCCTGTAGGCGCGGCGGCCGGCCGCGTTGGCATAGCTTCGCTCCTCGAAGCGTCCCGTCAGGGGAAGAGATTCGGACGCAGGCCGCGCGACCGGGCGGACCAGGCTGCCGATATCGGCGCGGGTGCGGGCCTCGCCG
>DATHQQ010000701.1:0-3568 GCA_035482595.1 Verrucomicrobiia bacterium | reverse complement strand
GAGCAGCCGCAGGTCACGGTCCATCTGGGCGAGCAGACCCTGGTCTATTTCCGCGCGACCAATCTCTCGAAGGAAGCCATCGTCGGCCATGCCAGCTTCAATGTGCAGCCCGATGCCGTCGGCCGCTATTTCGACAAGATCCAATGCTTCTGCTTCGAGGAGGAGAAGCTGGGCCCGGGCCAGACCGCCGAGATGCCGGTGCTGTTTTATGTCGATCCCGCGATTCTCCAGGACCTCGACGTCGGCAAGATCTCCACCATCACCCTCTCCTATACCTTCTTTCGGTCGGTGCGGCCGGAGGGGGCGAGCGACCTCGGCCGCTTCGAGCAGGCCGGCGCCCCCTCGGATCAGGCCAGTGCCCAGGGCGGCCGCGAGCTCTTCGCCGTGCGCTGCGGCGTCTGCCATGACCTCGAGCACAACAAATCCGGCCCCATGCTGGGCAATGTCGTCGGCCGCAAGGCGGGCAAGGCCCCCGGCTATGCCTATTCCGTCCCCCTGGCCGCGGCGGATGTCACCTGGTCGCCGGACAATCTCGACAAATGGCTGCAGGGCCCCAAAGGTTTCATCGCCGGGGTTCGCATGCCTGTCAGCGTCCCCGACAGCCGGGATCGGCGCGATGTGATCGCTTATCTGGAAAGCCTGCAGCCCGGCCGACCCACGACCGAAGCCGCGGTGCCCTGAGTCCCGACATCTGGCGTCACGGCGTCGTCGCTTGAACGCCTCTGCCTTAGCTTGTATGAGTCCTCAACAGCATCGGGCTGGGGAACTCGTTTGCGAATCCCAGCGATTCTAAGGGCATGGGGAGAAGACCGTATGAGGGGGATGGGTTTGCCAGGGCAGGGGGCGGCCGTCGCCTTTACTGCCTCGCTCCTCCTGCTGTCGGCCTGCAAGAAAGAAGAGAACACCTATGTTCCCCCGCCGCCACCGCCGGTCGGGGTCTCCCAGCCGCTCAACATCACGGTGACGCCCTACATCGACTACACCGGCAATACGGTGGCGGTGAACCAGGTCAATCTCGAGGCCCGGGTCGAAGGCTTCCTGACCGCGATCGACTATGTGGACGGCACCTTCGTGCCCAAGGACAAGACCCTCTTCGTCATCGAGCAGCCACCCTATCAGGCTCAGCTGGCCGAGGCCGAGGCGAAGCTGAAGTCGCTCCAGGCCAACCGGGCCTATGCCCAGGCCCAGTTGCAGCGCCAGATGGATCTGGCACCCAAGGGCTTCAGCACCCAGGCGGATCTCGACCAGGCCCGGGCCAAGCGCGATGCCCTGGATGCCGACATCCTGGATGCCAAGGCCGGGATCGACATCGCCACCATCAATCTCGGCTACACCGAGGTGAAGGCGCCTTTCGACGGGGTGGTCACCAACCATCTCCAGTCGGTGGGCGCCCTGGTCGGCGTCACCTCGCCGACCCAGCTCGCCACCATCGTCCAGATCGATCCGATCTGGATGACCTTCAACATGAGCGAGCAGGATGTGCTGAGGATCCGCGCCAACATGGCCAAGCGCAACCTGACGCTGCGGAACATCGACAAGGTCCCCTGCGAGGTCGGGCTGATGATCGAGCAGGGCTTTCCCCATGAGGGCCATCTCGACTATGCCGCCCCGGAGGTCGACCCCTCCACCGGCACGCTGCTGGTGCGCTGCATCTTCGAAAACAAGAACCGCGCCCTGATCCCCGGCCTCTTCGCCCGCGTCCGCGTGCCGCTGATCGGCCAGACGGGCCAGGCGCTGCTGGTGCCCGATGTGGCGATCGGGACCAGCCAGCTCGGCCGCTATCTGCTGCTGGTGGACAAGGACAATTCGGTCGAGCAACGGGTAGTCGAGGTGGGCCAGCTCTTCGGCAATTTGCGCGAGATCACCAAGGGTCTCGCCGCCGACGACCGCGTGGTGATCGGCGATACCCAGCGCGCCATTCCGGGGCGCAAGGTCGCCCCCCAGGAAGCCAAGATCGCCCCGCCGCCGGCGGCCAGCGTTCAGCCGTGACCGCGGCAGAGCGCAAGGCATGATCTCCAAATTCTTCATCGAGCGGCCGGTGCTGGCCAATGTGCTGGCCATCGTCTTCGTTCTCATCGGCGGCGTGGCGCTCTACACGCTGCCCATCGCCCAATATCCCAATGTCGTCCCGCCCACCATCTCGGTGACGACGACCTATCCCGGCGCCAGCGCGAATACCGTGATGAACACGGTCGCGCTTCCCATCGAGGAGCAGGTGAACGGCGTGGAGCGCATGATCTACATGCAATCCACCAGCGCCAGCGACGGCACCTATTCCCTGATCGTCACCTTCGAGATCGGCACGGATCTGAATTTCGCCCAGGTGCTGGTGCAGAACCGGGTCGCTATCGCCCTCGCCCAGCTGCCCAACGCCGTCCAAGCCCAGGGCGTCAATGTGCAGCAGAAATCGACGGCGATCCTGCAGATCGCCTCGCTCACCTCCAAGGACGGACGGTACGACAGCCTCTATCTCAGCAACTACGCCACCATCAATCTGGTCAGCGAGCTCGCTCGCCTGCCCGGCGTGGGCAATGTGAACGTCTTCGGCGTCGGCCAGTATTCGATGCGGATCTGGCTCGATCCGCAGAAGCTCTTCTCCGTCGGGCTGACCGCCCAGGACGTCATCGACGTCGTCAAGCAGCAGAGCCAGGATGTGGCGCCGGGCCAGATCGGCAGCCCCCCGGCCCCCGCCAGCCAGAACTTCCAATACACGATCAATGTGCTGGGCCGCTTCACCGACGCGAGCCAGTTCGAGAACATCATCGTCAGGACCGACAGCGCCAATGGCGGGCAGATCACCCGGGTGAAGGACGTCGGGCGCGTGGAGCTCGGCAGCCAGACCTATTCCCAGGCCTTCACCCTGAACCGACAGTCGGCTGCCGGCATCGCGATCTATCAATCCCTCGATGCCAACGCCCTCGACGTCGCCAAGCGGGTGAAGGCGAAGCTCGACGAGCTCTCCAAGGCCTTTCCGCCGGGGATGATCTACACCATCCCCTTCGACACCACGCGCTTCGTCTATGCCTCGATCTCGGAGGTCTACAAGACCCTGATCGAGGCCGGCGTTCTGGTGCTGATCGTGATCCTCGTCTTCCTGCAGGATTGGAAGGCGATGCTGGTCCCCGCGACCACCGTGCCGGTGACGATCATCGGCGCCTTCGCGGCCATGGCCGGCATGGGCTTCACCGTCAATCTCTCGACCCTTTTCGCCATCGTGCTCGCCATCGGCATCGTGGTGGACGATGCCATCGTGGTGGTGGAGGGGGCCGCCCGCCATATCGAGGAGGGGCTGTCCGGCCATGACGCCGCCATCAAGGCCATGGACGAGCTCTTCGGTCCGATCATCGGCATCACTTTGGTGCTCATGTCGGTCTTCATACCGGCGGCCTTCCTGCCCGGCCTCACCGGGCAGATGTATGCTCAGTTCGCCTTGGTCATCGCCGCCACCGCCCTCATCAGCGCCATCAATGCCGCGACCCTGAAGCCGACCCAATGCGCCCTCTGGCTGCGCCGGCCGGTGCCGATGGAGAAGCGGAACTTCTTCTATCGGGGCTTCAACTACGTCTAT
>DATHQQ010000700.1:0-2959 GCA_035482595.1 Verrucomicrobiia bacterium | reverse complement strand
ATGCGTCCGGCGCCGGAGGATCCCCTGGCCGAGGAGGTGGTGGGGAGCCATATCCGCTCCCTCATGGCCGATCATCTGATCGACGTCGCCTCCTCCGACCAGCATACGGTCAAGCCCTGGTTCGACGGCCGCCTCGATCTGGCGCCGGCCGTGGTCGACCTCAAGGCCCAGGGCTTTACCCTGCTGGGCGGCCGGCTCGACTATATCGACCGCCAGCCGGTGGCGGCGGTCGTCTATCAGCGGGGCAAGCATCTGATTAATCTCTTCGCCTGGCCCGGCGGCGGCGCCCCTCGGCCGCTGCGCGCCATGACCATCCGCGGCTACAACGTCCTCAGCTGGACGGCGGGGGATCTGGCCTATTGGGCCGTCTCGGACGTCAATCCCAAGGACCTGGCTACCCTGCAGCGGCTGATCGCCCAGAACAGCGGCCCCACCCCCGATTGAGCGGGCGCGGAACCTGCCCCCAAGGCCGCCGCGGAATGCTAGACTTGGCCCGGACACCACGCGGGCCATGAATGGAAACCCGGGCCAGCTACATCGCCGTCGGCGCCTTCTTCCTGCTCCTTCTCCTGGGCGGGATCGTCTTTGCCCTCTGGGCATCCAAATATTCCAGCAGCACCGTCATGGTGAACCACTACCTCCGCGTCGACGGCTCGGTGGCGGGGCTCAATACCGGCAGCCAAGTGCTGTTCGGGGGCATTCCCATCGGCAAGGTGACGAACATCCAGATCGATCCGGTGGACCCGACCCTGACCCGCATCGACATGACCGTGCGTGCCGATGCGCCGATCAAGACCGATTCCGTCGGGGTGCTGGCGTCGAAGAGCCTCATCGGCGGCGCGATCATCGAGATCAGCCGCGGGGGCAACGGCACGCCGCGGCTGCGCAGGGACGAGATCCTCGCCGGCCAATCCTCCTGGGAGAGGCTCATTACCGGCGCCCCGAAGCTGGCGGAGAAGGTCGCCAGCCTGCAGGATCAGCTCGACCGGTTCGCGACGCCCCAGAACACCGTAGCCATGGTCCATATCCTCGCCAATGCCGGCCGGCTCTCGACCGAGTTCACGCAGCTCTCGAGCCAATTCGACGGTTTCTATGACCGCACCCATGCCAGCTCGGCCGAAGTCAACAAGGCCTGGGCCGACATCTCCCAGGCCCTCACCGACATCGGCAAGAACGGCAACCGGCTGATGGAAGACGCCAACAAGGCCATCGCCGAGGTGAAGCAAGTCGGCGGCCGTCTTGGCCAATCGCGGGACAAGCTCGACCAGCTGCTGAACGAGAACACGGCCGCCTTCAAGGATTTCGAGAGCAACGGCTATCCCCAGCTTCCCATCCTGATGGCCGATCTCAAGAAGATGGTCCGCAACTATACCCGCCTCTGGGCCGAGGTCCGCGACGACCCCGGCCGCTTCTTCCTCGGCGACCGCAGCCAAGGCTTTCAGCCGTAATCGACGAGGCTGGTCCCGACGCACCTTCTCCCTTTTTCGTCATGGCCGGGACTTCGCACGGCCATGACGGACGGGGTGAGGCGCTCTCGACCCACCTTCCGTGCCTATCGGAACAACTACACGGCTTTGATTAACTCCGCCCCTTCGCCGCCACCACCGTCTCGATCAGGGCATGGGCGTGGATGTTGAGGAGGCCGCCGTCGATCATGATTGCCTGGCCGGTGACATAGCGGCAGTCGTCGGCGGCGAGGAAATGGATCAAGGCTGCGACCTCCTCCGGCTGGCCGATCCGCCCTGCCGCCGAGGCTTTCTCGATGAAGCCGATCTCGACATCGGCATTCTCCTGCTGGCGCAGCATCGGGGTATCGATGGAGCCGGGGCAGACGCAATTCACCCGGATCCCTCTGTCGGCGAGCTCGACCGCGGCGGTTTGCGTCAGGCTGACGACGGCGGCCTTGGAGGCGGAATAGGCCGCGTAAGTGGCGACGCCCAGCAGGGCCGCGACCGAGGACACATTGACGATACTGCCGTCCCGCATATGCGGAGCTGCGTAGCGGATCGCCGACCAGATCCCCATGGTATTGACCTCGAAATGGCGCCGCATGGCCGATGCGCTCATCTCGGTGATCGGCACCATGTCATCGATGACGCCGGCCGAATTCACCAGGATGTCGACGCGGCCATGACGGCGGACGACCTCGGCCACCAGCGCCTTCACCTGGGATTCCTCTCCGACATCGGCCGGCAGATATTCGCCGCCGAAGCTCGCGGCCAGCGCGCTGGAATCGGAGCGGTTGGCGATGACCACCCTGGCGCCGGCGGCGGCGAAACGGCGCGCCGTCGCCAGGCCGATGCCCGAGCCGCCACCGGTGACGATGGCGATCTTGTCCTTGAGGCTGAACATGATAGGGCCGCCCTCCCCCAGTGTCCTGCCCCAGAGGTTTGAAGCGAACTCGTTCGCTTCAAACCTCTGGGATAAGCAGGCCACTCGTTAAATAACCTGTGTCCCGCCCACACCGAAATTCGAAATCACAGATTTCGGACCGGGACACGGGGCGGCGCTCGCATCATATCCGGCGGTCGTGCTCGGACAAGGCTCGCCCGAGACGCGCGAACCGGCTAATGATGGCGTTGCATAGTATTGGGGGATCGCCATGAAGACCGTCGGCATGTATCTGGCCGAGCTGCTGGCCGCCTATGGCGTCGAGGTGATCTTCGGTATCCCCGGCGTCCATACGGTGGAGCTCTATCGCGGCCTGCCGAATACGCCCATCCGCCATGTGACGCCGCGCCATGAGCAGGGGGCTGGATTCATGGCCGACGGCTATGCCCGGGTCACCGGCCGGCCCGGCGTCTGCTTCATCATCACTGGCCCGGGCATGACCAATATCGCCACCGCCATGGCCCAGGCCTATGGGGATTCCGTGCCCATGCTCGTCATC
Source organism: Verrucomicrobiia bacterium (assembly GCA_035482595.1). GTDB lineage: Bacteria > Pseudomonadota > Alphaproteobacteria > Dongiales > Dongiaceae > DASXQK01. The sequence continues at coordinate 69 of DATHQQ010000700.1, read as the reverse complement.
TCCTCGGTCAATGCCTTGGGGCAAATCGGCTCTGGCGAAGGCTGGCTGCATGAGCTGCAGGACCAGCGC
>DATHQQ010000699.1:0-3068 GCA_035482595.1 Verrucomicrobiia bacterium | reverse complement strand
TGGGCCAGCTTGATCGGAAATCATCGCATCTACCAGAAACGGCCCAGCGCGCCGGCCAATAGCTCGAGCTGTGTCGCCAGCCGCGCCAGCGGCTCGGGCGCCGTGCCTTTCGGACGCGCCGGCAGAGGCCCTTGCTTGTCCAGCGCCGCGAAGACCGCGGCGATCCAATCAAGCCATTCCCGCCAGAATTCCTGCTCACCGGCCCCGGCCGGCCCCCAGGCATGCGGTCCATGGCCATGCTGCAGCGCGCTGAGGGGACCGGCGAGGCGGCGCAAGGTGGAGGCCGCCGCCATGGCCGATTCCAGCCGCGGCCGCTGCCCGCGCCGCGGCTCCTGCAGCGCACGGGTGAGGGAGACCTCCAGATTGTTGCTGGCGACGCCCGCCGCGCGCCGCGACTCCTCGGCGACGGCGGAAGAGGCCTCGCCCAGGATCAGCGATAGCACCGCGTGGGCGTAGCGCCCATAGGCGGCCGTCGTGTCGGTGAGCTCGCGGCGCAGGCGCTCCGGCTCCCAGCTCGGCCAGAGCAGCAGGCAGCCGACCACCGCGACGGCGCCGCCGATCACCGTGAAGAGGGCCCGCATATCGGCGATCTCCCAGGAGCTGTGCCCGGGGTCGAGCAGCTCGACCAGTACCACGAGCTGGGGCGTCAGGCAGGCGACATAGGCGCCGTAGCTGACCTGGCGCGCCGAGAAGCCGATGACGCAGAGCGGAAACAGGAGGGCGGCCAGCGCCAGCGGGGTCGAGGCCAGCAGCGCCAGCCCGACACCGACGAATCCCCCCAGCACGGTGCCGGCGACCCTCTCCAGGGCGCGCTGCCAGGTCGTGGCGTAGAAGGGCTGTATGGTCAGCACAACGGTGATGGGCAGCCAGCGCGCGAAGCTGCCATGCCACATGAGGCTGATTGCCAGCGCAGGTGCTGCGATGGCCGCCGTGCGCAGGGCGTGGCGCAGCATGGCCGAGTTCCAGTCGAGATTGCCGAGCACCGGCGTCATCAGCCGCGCGCGCCAGGACCCGCTGTCCTCGTCCGCCACGCCGCTGCCCGCGGCATAGCCTTCCGGCGTGGAGAGCCGGACCGCGACCCGCAGCCGGTCGGCGATGGCCGCCACCGGCCCCTCGAGCGCGGCATCACTGGCGGCGCAAGCCTCCAGCCCGGCGATCACCCGGCCCATGCGCTCCTTGTCGGGAACCTTGTCATCGGCGATCAGCACGGCGAGGTTGAGCAGCAGGGGCTGCAGGATGCGCAGCAGGCGATGGATGGCCGCTCGGCGCGCCGGCGGCGCCTCGTCGATCAGATCGGTGAGCGCGATCAGGGCGCCGAAGAGCTGGTCCCCCGCCTCCAGCCGCAGCAGCGCCTGGGAGCCGCGCAGCGAGATGGGCCCGCGGGTGCTGACGAGGTCCATGACCAGGCCCCGCGCGCCTTCGATGGCGATGCGCACGGCACGGCGATGGGCGCGGGCATGGTCATCCCAATCAGCGGTCGCCAGATCGTCGCGTGCGGCGAGCCGGCGAAGGTCGCCGGTGAGGGCGGCCAGCTGGCGCCAGACCTCCGCCACCGACTCGCGCGCCGGGCGATATTGATGCAGCCGCCAGAGGAGAAGGGTCAGCACGATCGCCCAGAGCCCGCCGGCGATGAACATGCCCGTGACCACCGGCGCCTCATGCCAGGCCAGCGGCCGGTCGAGGGCGAAGATCAGCACGACGCTCAGCAGGTTGCCGACGGTCTGGGCCGATTGTCCCCAGACCCGGGCGAAGGCGTTGCAGAAGAAGACGAGGGTGGCGAGCGGCAGGACGATGAGCAGGCCGGCGGCGGTGAGCAGCCCGAAGACGCCCCAGATCACCCCGCCCAGGATGCTGAAGGAAAGCAGGGCCGCCATGCGGGGCCGGATCGGCCCGCCGAGATCGCAGAAGCAGGCCAGGTTGGCGGCGAGCGCCATATAGACCAAGGGCGGCCAATGTAGCCACTCATTGGCAAGGATAAGGACGCCGCAGGCAACCGCCGCGCGAATCCCTTCGGCGAAATTTATCGTATGGAGATCCAGCCCCACCGGCAGGCGGGCGAGATTCGCCCCGGGATTGCGCAGGCTGCCGAACTTCACGGCTGCCCGCACCCCTCCGTTTCGTCACTCTCGCAAAAGCGGGAATCCAGGGCCGTCGCGTCGCTGGTTGCCCAGGATTCCCGCTTTCGCGGGAGTGACGGTGACAGGGAGAGGCCCCTTCGCTTGCTCATAGCCAGGCGTTCCATGATGTGCGCAGGACTAGGTCGATTCGCCGGATGCAACCCCAAAAGCATGTACCGGCCTCGCCATAAAGTCGGTACGAGTCACCCCCATGCAAGCACAAGACGACAATAGCGCAACGGATCCCCGCCGCCGCGCCCTTCTGCTGGCGGTGAGCCTGATGGTGATCGCCTTCAACCTGCGCACGGCGGTCACCAGCCTGGGGCCGGTGCTGCTCGACGCCATCGCGGGGCTCGGCCTCACAGGCGCCGAGGCCAGCCTCCTGACCACGATTCCCTCGCTCTGCTTCGGGCTGTTCGGCCCCCTGGCGCCGGCCCTGACCCGCTGGCTCGGGCGCGAGCGGGCGCTGCTGGCGGTGCTGGTGCTCCAGGTCCTCGGCATGCTGCTGCGCGGCGTCCATTTCGGCCCCGCGCTCTTCGCCGGCCAGACCTTGGCCGCCATCGGCATCGGCGTCACCAATGTGCTGCTGCCGGGGCTGGTAAAGCGCGAATTCCCACGCCGCATCGCGGCCATGACCGGTCTCTACACCATGTGCTTCTGCCTGGGCGCGGCGATTGCCGCCGGAGCCACCGTGCCGCTGGAGCATCTGCTGGGCGGGAGCTGGTCGATCGCCCTGGCCTTCTGGGCGCTGCCCGTCGCCCTTGCCGTTCTGCTCTGGCTGCCGTGGGTCCCCTGGCGCACCCCGGCGGAGGAGTCCCGCCCGTCGCGCGTCCACCGCCTGTGGCGCGACCCGCTCGCCTGGCAGGTGACCTTCTTCATGGGGCTGCAGTCGGCGCTCGCCTATATTGACTTCGGCTGGCTGGCCCCGATCCTGCGCAGCCGCGGCCTCAC
>DATHQQ010000698.1:0-3105 GCA_035482595.1 Verrucomicrobiia bacterium | reverse complement strand
CTTGCCGTCCCTCGGCCTGGCGCCCTTCGCCAACGGCCCTTTCCTCAACCGGCCGGCGGAGCGGGCGGAGACGCTGAAGCTCGCCCGGCGCCTCAATCTCCAGCCGCTCAATCTCGAGCGGCCGCTGGAGCATTTCTCCGGCGGCAATCAGCAGAAGGTGCTGCTGGCCAAGGCGCTCTCGCGGGAGGTCAGGCTGTTCGTCTTCGATGAGCCCACCGTCGGCGTCGACGTCGGCACGCGGGTGGCGATCTATCAATTCATCCGCGATCTCTGCGAGGCCGGGGCGGGGATCCTGCTGATCTCCTCCGACCTGCCGGAGATCCTGCATCTGACCCATCGCGCCTATGTCATGTATCGCGGCCAGCTTCGCGCCGAGCTCACCGGGGCGGAGATCACCGAGGACAAGGTGCTGCGCTGCTTCTTCGAGCGGGAGGCAGCGTGATGACCGCCGCTTCCGACGGCCAGCCCCCCGGCGGCGCGCCCCTTGGCCGCTCGCCGCTGCTCTGGCTGGCCCATGTCTTCGTGCGGCTCGGCGTGCTGCCCTTCCTGCTGCTGATCGCGGTGATCGTTTTCGCCTTGATGTCCAGCCGGTTCCTTGCTTGGGGAAACCTGGTCAATGTCGTGCGCCAGTCGAGCTATCTGACCATGGTGGCCATCGGCCAGATGCTGGCGCTGCTGACCGGCGGCTTCGATCTTTCGGTCGGCACCATCATCGCCATCACCTCCGTAGTCGGCGCCATGGCGATGACCGCGCTGTTTACGGCCTATCCCGATGCCGTTCTGCTCTCGATCGCGCTCGGCATGCTGGCCGGCGTGGGGGCGGGCGTTGCCATCGGCATCCTCAACGGGATCGGCGTGGCTGCCCTCGGCGTCTCGCCCTTCATGATGACCCTGGGCATGGCCTCCATCGGCTTCGGCATCGCGCTGTTCCTCACCGGCGGCGTTCCCGTCTATGGCATGCCCCAGGAGTTCGGCAAGGTGCTGGGCTTCGGCCAATGGCTGGGCATTCCCGCGCCGATCTTCGTCACCGTGGCGCTGATCGTCTTTCTCTATGTCCTGCTGAACTGGACGCGCATGGGCCGCTATCTCTATGCGGTCGGCGGCAATCTGAAGGCCTCGGCGCTCTCCGGCATCAACACCCGCTTCTCCCTGTTCATGGCCTATGTGCTGTGCGGGGCGATGACGGCCATCTCCGGCATCATGCTGACGGCGCGGCTCGCCACCGGCGAGGCCAATATCGGTGCCTCCATGCCGCTGGAATCCATCGCGGCCTGCGTGATCGGCGGCGTCTCTCTCCGTGGCGGCACGGGCCGGCTGGGCAATGTGGTGCTGGGGGCGATCTTCATCGGCCTGATCCAGAACGGGATGAATCTCGCCCGGATCGAATCCTATCTGCAGATCGTCGTCGTCGGCGTGCTGCTGATCTTCGCCGTCGTCGCCGATCAGATCCGCCAGCGCATCATGGCAAGGCTGCAAGACTAGAAGAAATGCCGCGGCGCGTGCCCGCGGAAACCAGGAGATCGGAAGATGGCATTGGCAATCAACTGCGACATGGGCGAAAGCTTCGGCCTCTACAAGATGGGCGATGACGCCGGCATCATGCCCTACATCACCATCGCCAATATCGCCTGCGGCTTCCACGGCTCCGACCCCACGGTCATGCATAAGACGGTCCGCCTCGCCAAGACCAATGGTGTCAAGGTGGGTGCCCACCCCTCGCTGCCGGATCTCCAAGGCTTCGGGCGCCGGGAGATGAAGATGGATCCGAAGGAGCTGACCGATTGCCTGATCTATCAGGTGGGCGCCCTCAAGGCTTTCCTCGACGCCGAGGGCATGCCCCTCAACCATATCAAGCCCCATGGCGCCCTCTATGGCATGGCGGCCCGCTCCGAGGAGATCGCCGGCGCCATCTGCGATGCGGCGGATGTCTTCGGCGTGGCCCTGCTGGGCATGGCCGGGACCAAGCATGAGGAGGTCTATGTCAAGCGCGGCTTCCGCTTCATCCCGGAGTTCTATGTCGATCTCGACTACGACAAGGACGGAAGGCTGATCATCACCCGGGAGCATACGGCCTGGGATCCGACCCTGGCGGCGGCCCGGACCTTGCGGGCGGTTGCCGAGAAGAAGGTCAAGACGGTGGCAGGCAACGACATCCCCATGCGGGCGGAATGCATCTGCGTACATTCCGATACGCCGGGGGCCGTCGATGTCGCCAAGGCGGTCAAGGAAGCGATCAGGGACTATCTGAACTGATGCGGCTCCCTCCGAACCGCCACCGGCGCCGATGAAGAAGGTCCTGATCGCCAATCGCGGCGAGATCGCCTGCCGCGTCATCCGCAGCTGCCGGGCGCTGGGGTTGAAGACGGTTGCCGTCTACTCCGAGGCCGATGCCAAGGCGCTCCATGTCGAGATGGCGGACGAGGCTTTTCCCGTGGGCCCCGCGCCGGCACGCCAGAGCTATCTCGTCGCCGAGAACATCCTGGCGGCAGCGCGCACCAGCGGCGCCGATGCCATCCATCCCGGCTATGGCTTCCTCGCCGAGAACAGCGGCTTCGCGCGCACGGTGGCGGCGGCGGGCCTCACCTGGATCGGCCCTTCGCCCGAGACCATCGACGACATGGGCGACAAGGAGCGGGCGCGGCTCCTTGCCAAGGCCGCTGGCGTGCCGATCCTCCCCGGCAGCGGCCGCTTCACGGCGCAGGATCTGGCGGGTCTCGATGACGCGGCCCGCGAGGTAGGCTTTCCCCTGCTCGTCAAGGCGGCGGCCGGCGGCGGGGGCATCGGCATGCGCCGGGTGGACCAGCCCGAGGAGCTCGCCAAGATCGTCGAGGCGACCCAGTCCCTGGCGGAGAAATCCTTCGGCGACGGCACGATCTATCTCGAGCGGCTGGTGGCCAAGGCCCGCCATGTCGAGATCCAGGTCTTCGGCTTCGGCGACGGAAACGCGGTCCATCTCTTCGAGCGCGAATGCTCGATCCAGCGCCGCTTCCAGAAGATCGTCGAGGAGACCCCGGCCCCGGGCCTGGCGCCAGCGGTGCGCCGCGCCATGGCCGAAGCAGCCGTGGCCCTGGTGCGCCAGAAGCGCTACCGCGGCGCCGGCACGGT